>JALVCY010000708.1 GCA_027009605.1 Saprospiraceae bacterium | reverse complement strand
AATCTTTCTTACATCTTGGCTATCAGCTCAATGCCCCACCGGACTGAGCAGTCAAGAAGAAGTTGACCACTTTGCAGAAAACTATCCGAACTGCAAGCATCCTACTAATCTTCAAATTACCGGAACGGATATCCACAACTTAGTAGGTTTAAGCCAGCTGGACTCGTGTGATGAACTAGCCATTCAATCCACCTATTTGGTTGATCTTCATGGATTACACAACCTTAAAAGCATTAAAAACCTGTCCATTGCTTATAATGTGGGGCTTTATGACATCTCAGACATCGACCACAACGACTACTTCTTGGATAATCTTTTCATTGAAGATAATCAACATCTTAATGCCTGTCATTTTTTGTGTGACAAAATCACTCCTTACACTCAAGTTTCGATTCATAACAATGGCTACGATTGCAATACACAAGACAAGCTTAATTGTTTGGGATTTATTCGCGGGACCTTCTTCTATGATAAAAACCAAAATAAAATCCAAGATGCAGAAGAGCCGGGCATTCCTAACCTGTTAGGAATCAAAAAGGACAATGGATATTGGCAAATATCCAATCAGGATGGGGATTTCAGCTTCGACGGAGTCCTTGAACAAACCTATACCTGTAAACCATTATTAGACTTCGACCAATGGGTTCTCACTACGGATAGTGCTTCCTATACTTTTGTCTTTGACACTATTGACCATACCCATCAAAACTTGGATTTTGGGCTCATCCCCCAAAAAAAGGAACACCGGCTAAGTGCTTTTTTGTTTGTTCCCGGCATGCAAAACAACTCTATTCTTTTAGTAAAAAACGATGGGGCCTTTACGGAATCGGGCTGGATTAGTCTCCAATTGAACTCTGCCTTATCAGTGATTAACACCGAACCTTTCTTTGAGTCTTATGACTCTTTGACCAATCGTTTCACTTGGCGATTTGATAGTATTCCGCCTTTTGCTTCCAAGGAGATTGTGCTTCGCCATTATCCAAGCACATCAGACATTAAATATAAGACGACCATCTTGCAAGAAAAGCTAGGAGAAAAACAAACTGTTTTTTCGGATAGAGGCTTTATTAGCATCACCACGACCGGCTTTAGCGATTGCGCCATCCATTCATTTCCTTACGGAAAAACAGCCAACCATCTGATTTCTACAGACCAAGCCATCACCTACCAACTTGAAGTTTCATCGTTTAACGAAGAGACCTACGTTACAGACTCCTTAGACAAAAACTTGAACCCCGCCACCTTTAAACTAATCTATAGCCCAAAATCCACTCAAATTAAAATAAACCCTAAATTCTTCAAATTTCAATATTCATCAAAAAATTTATTCTCCGCCCCTCCCATTGCCTATCAAATCAAACCCTACCCCGAAACACCGGTCGGCAGTGAAATTAATAAAACAATATTCTCTCAAGACGTATTCGGCATTTGTACGGCCGAAGCCTTTACATATACTATTATCTCCCAGCTTAGACCGTGGACTATCAGCGACAACGACTTGGTCATCGGCCCCAATCCGACAAGTGATTTCTTTCGTTTATCATACAATCCGGACTATGACACGCCCGACGCTAAACTATTCATTTACAACGCTTTAGGTCAGATTGTCAAAGAATTTAACGCATCTTCAAACAAGCGTTATTTCATTGATGATTTGAATCCCGGCTTTTACACGGTCGTACTATTCACAGCTCATGCCAAACGAAAATTTCATTCCGGGAAATTATTTATCCAGAGAAACTAAGGCCTTGTGCATTCCTATTTTTTTGTGCAAACCAAAGCTCAAAATTGGGTATTATTCCTGACATAATAACCAAGTCATAAAATACAAGTTTCGGGCTTTGATAATTCGTTGGCTTGGGTTTAGAATTCGTAGAAGACACCCGACGCCACCATTCGGTCAAGACTTTAAAGGTAGATGGATAAGCTCGATACCGGCACGTTCTAAAATATGGAGCCCTTCGGCTTTTCTGTATTTTTCATCATAGACGACCCTTGTAATACCCGCTTGGATAATTAGTTTGGAACATTCCATACAAGGTGAAGTCGTCACATACAAGGTCGCCTCTTCACTACTATTATTGGATTTGGCTACTTTGGTTATGGCATTGGCTTCGGCATGTAGGACATAGGCCTTTGTTTTTTGGTCTTCGTCTTCGCAGTGATTTTCAAATCCGGATGGCGTCCCATTGTATCCATCAGAGATAATCATCTTATCTTTGACCAGCAAAGCACCCACTTGACGCCTTTCACAATAGGAATTTTCTGCCCAAATGGACGCCATCCGGAGATATCGCTTGTCTAATAGAATTTGCTTCTTATCTGAATTTTTATCCATTGTTTTTGGTTTATTTGCCTGCGGGGGTCTGTTATTGAGTTTACTTCTAAAAGTATTCTGATGCAAAACCATCAAATTTTATTCTGTTTGGAGATTTTGTTCAATCGTTCAAACTGTTCAACTGAAGACACTGATAATCAACTAGTTATGAGAATCAGTTAAACGCTTGAACAATGAGTCCACTCCGAAAAGTCACTACAGCCAAGAATTGAAGCACGGAACAAAATTATATTTGGCTACAATGCCCTAGTGCAGCGTGGTGTCGCTCCTACGGAGCTATATCCCTACTATTGTTAGTCTTACAAAGATGTCGCCCCGATGGGGCTCAGGTATGGGTATTTTGGCTATTTTCTCAGTTGGCAGCCCCGTAGGGGCGACACCTTTGTAACAGACAACATCGCACGATACAGGAAGCCCCAGCGGGGCGACACCTTGTCTCGGTCACACTAGTTATCATAAAGAAACCAAATAAAATTTTGTGGGCTCAAGAACAAACCACTACATCCGACTTTTCGGAGCAGATTCCAACAATTGAACAGAATACATAAACCCAGAATAAAATTTGGCAACTGTCCCGACGATTTCAAAAACCCGACTTTTCGGAGCAAACTCACCGATATACCGTTAAATTTATTCACATTCCACAATCAAAGGCACCACCACATCGACGGACACATCCGGCCAAGTTTTGGAAACCCCATCCTCGCCGGTATGTTTTTCTTTACAAGCCTGATTAATGGAAGCGATGGCGTCTTGGCCGTTCCAATTATCGGTATTAATCGTGGCATGAATCGTCATCACCCGATCTTTTACATCATATTCAAACGGCGTATCCTTGCTCATCCCATTCATGTTAATTGCTAATATCCCTTTACCTTTTGAATTATCCCCTTCTACCGATTTCACATTACCTGTAATGGCCATGTCTCCTGCCATTTTTTGGAAGAAAAAGGTGACTAATTTAGCATCCCGGCCTTCATTGTTAGAATTGACGGTCTTGGTATCAATCTTAAAAGATGTGGCATGGATTAAGGCGTTCAGGTTAGGTGTTCCACTGGCCGTATTAATCGCTACCTCGTTAAAAGTACCTTTTACACCCACTCTTTTAGTCGTTTTGTAGGCTGTCCAATTCACATGGACATCCGATGATTTAACACCATATCTACAAGCATTTGCGGAAGTGGCTGTTGTTTGGGTTTTGGAATCAGCGTTTTCAGTAGGTTTTGATTCATTCTTGCACGCCAAAATGGTCACTGCAAACAATGCAGCAAGGAAAAAAAATTTAGACTTCATGTTGTTCAATTTTTCGGAAACGAAAATATTTTCGTCGCTAAGGTACAAAAAATAGCAACACCGGGTTTAAATCATCTTACTAAAGTGTCGGCATTCCGGCTCACCTTTCTAATCTCAAGGCTTGGAAAAAGCAGGATTATTCAGGAAAGTCGTATCCGATAGCGTCATCAAAAAAGCCTTCATTGCGATTCGCTCATGCGGGGTCATGCTAATCCCTCCTTGGTGCCCCATTAAAGGGTCTAAAGTTGCAGAAAATTGAACGGAAGTGGCATAAAAGTCCAACACTTCATCCAAAGTCTCAAAACGCCCGTCGTGCATATACGGCGCCGTAAAAGCTATATTCCGCAAGGTTGGCGTCTTGAACTTCCCGATATCCGCATGATTATGTGTGACTTCATACAGGCCTTTGTCGGCGTCGTGTATCGAATCTAACCCATTGTTATGGAACAGGTTATCCGTAAAAAGAATCCCACTATGGCAGTGAAAACAATCCCCCCTTTCGGAAAAAAACAAATCATGCCCCTCCTGTTCCAAGTCATCATAAAAAACGCCTCCACCAATGACTGCTACCTCATCCGTTTTAGAATGATAAGACACCATTGTCCGTTCAAATTGAGCAATGGCCTTAACGGTTCTTTCTTTGGTAATGCCTGATGTTTTGAATGCCTTTCGGAAAAGCTCTTGATAGCTGGGTATGGTTTTTAATTTTTCGACGACCTGACTCCAATCGGCATGCATCTCCAAGGGATCCACAACCGGGAAAGTCGCTTGATCTTCAACCCCATTGGCCCGACCATCCCAAAAGAGTTTATCCATCCAACCCACGTTGATGATAGGCATTGCATTGCGTCTGCCGGTCAGTCCATCGATACCGGTCGAAAACCGGGTGGGCTCGGCAAAAGAATTGGTTTGCAAATGACAGCCCGCACAAGATTGTGTCCCGTTGCCGGAAAGCATGGGTTCATAAAACAACTTTCGCCCCAAGGCGATACCTTCTTCCGTCAAAGGATTGTCTTCAGGAATTTCCATTTTTGGAAAAAGATAAGGCAACTCTAAAGTCACCGGTGTGGGCTCATACGGCTGCTCCGGCGGTGTAGGTGGTTTTGGGTCTTTACACCCCAAGACAAAGGCCAACAACAAAAAAACAAAGTATTTCATCTATAAATATTTTTAGTAACTGTTTAGATGCTCCTATTTTAAACAAAAAAATAGTGGATACCTAAACAGTTACTTTTTTTGCTCAAGTTTCACCTTTGCCCTTCGCCCATCACTCCACCTCTACCCTAAACACATTATACCCATTGGCTTTCGCAATTTCCTGAGCGGTGTGTCTGTTCATAATGCCGGGCTTCCAAGCGGCAAAATCATAATCATTCGGATCCTGAAACCACTGTTCGATGTCCATAATAATGGAAAGATGCTTTTTGGTCTCATTAATGGTCAAATCAATCGGCCGGTTGACATCAAAAGAATAATCTGCCCCAAAAGTAGGTCCTAGATGAAAGGCATAATTGTCCAAATCAATGGTATCATTCTTATATTGGCCTTCCAGCTTCATATAGTGATAGGCTCCGGGCCCCAAAGTCGGAGGCCAGTACATGTTTTGGTTTTCGATGGTATTCTCCAAAAAAGTGACCACATTATCATTTTTGCTGAACCCAAAGGTAAAAGTCAAAGCCGTATAACGTCCCGGGGGCACATCCAAAGCTTCTATGGTTTGGGTATTGGGTTTATGAATATTAAACAAATGTCCTTTTTTTAGTTCTTCGACCGTGCCATCATCTTTGACCAAGCTAATACGAGTCAGATAATACCTCAAGTTGGCCAAGCTATAAGTATAACCAATAGGGGTCAAATATCGCAAACTATCTAAGACAACAGCATCATTTTTTACGTAAGTCTTCAAATCAATCCGGACATCAGCCGGCTTAGGATCTTTATCTCCACAGCTCATCGACACAATCAATAATAGGAGCAATACCGGTTTAAGGAGTTTTTTCATCATTTTTTGGTTTTTTGTAAACGAATGAACGACTCCACATGCTATCAATAGGACTAAAAAAGAGTCTTTTTTAACCCCAATCATCCATGTAGGATCGTTACAAAAACATGTGCTCCAAAGTGAATGGCTAAGATAGGCAGTATAGGATTAGCAATCAACCGAAGCATATATAATATTTATCATCTTTTTTCGGACGCAGTTGGACTTCCTCCCCCCATTTTTTGCAAAAAAGGTAGTTTAACACGAAAAAAAGGATTGGGGAATCCGACCCTAGCGAGTATCTCAACTTCCCCAACCAAACAGAATATCTACGAGAATACCGGATAATGAAGTAAAATCCCAAGCAAATACCCATATCGTCTCAACTTCTTCAACTAGCGAAGCGAATCAACTAGCGAAGCTTGCGAGCGAATCAACTTTCTCAACTAGCGAAGCGAATCAACTTCCTCAACTAAAAACCAAACAGAATATCAACGAGAATACCGGATAATGAAGTAAAATCCCAAGCAAATACCCATATCGTCTCAACTTCTTCAACTAGCGAAGCGAATCAACTAGCGAAGCTTGCGAGCGAATCAACTTTCTCAACTAGCGAAGCGA
>JALVCY010000707.1 GCA_027009605.1 Saprospiraceae bacterium | reverse complement strand
CAATTCACCGGTGATTTCTTCCGGAAGGAATTCTCGAATAAAGCCGGCAGCCACTTCCTTATCGGAAAAAGCCGATTTAAAAAACCGGTCGTGGGGGTTTGAGATGGCCATTTTCTCTGTGTTTTGATAGTTTGTAGCGCAAAGAAACTACATCTTTTTTAGATAGAAAAAATAACAATGCTCTTCCGTGAAAAAAAGTTGAGTCAGCTCCCAAAAGAGCCCCTCATGATAAAAAAAGACGTACGAGTCTAAAATTAAGCTAAATTTGAAACTGTCATAGTCAAATATAGGTAAATATTTTCTAAGTAATGAAACAAGAATAAAGTGCTCCAATATACGCAGTTATTTTTTCTTTTAGGTCTCGATACTATCGGGATCAAAAATCAAGCATAGCACCGCTACGGTTGGCTTTTTTAAGTCATTCTAAAATTAGAGGGGAGCGAAATAGTTACTCAAAATCAAGCATAAGCGGTTTAAACTGGGCATGGGCGGCCTCCAAAAGCTGTGCTGCAGTGGCTTGGATTGTTTGTTCGATGGGGCGATAATTAAATTGGAAGAATTGGGTCGATTTGGAGTTGTCAAATTGAAAGGAGCGGGCGGAGATGGTGGCTGTTTCTTTGGTGATAAAAGGCTTTTTGCCCGTCAGGGCGGATTGGATACGGGCGGCTCGCCAGGCGATGGCTTGAATGAGGGGAGTGACCGGTTTGGACGGTGGCGTTTTGTGGATGGCCTTAGCAATTTTGCTGAAGAAATCTTTGTAGCTTAGATTGGCTCCATTAGCGATAAAGCGTTCGCCGGATATGTCGCTTTCCATCATTTTGACCATCAAATCTGTGACATCCCGGACATCCACAAAGCCGGTGGCTCCTTGCGGAAAATATTTGAGCCCTTTCCAAACTTCATAGAATAATTGGGTGGAGCCGGATTGCCAAAACCCACTGCCTATAATGACCGAAGGATTGATGATGACGGCACGGAGACCTTCGGCAATGCCTCGCCAAACTTCTTTTTCAGCGAGATATTTGGATTTTGCGTAAGCGGTATTGAGCGGGCTATTTTCCCACTTGACATTTTCGTTGATATGGGTTGTTTTTTTGTTGCGGCCGATGGCGGCGATGGAAGACACGAAAACCATTTTGTCAATGTTTTCTGCTAGAGCAGCGTTGACGACATTGGCGGTTCCTTCGGCATTAATCTTCTTCATTAGTTTGTTTTCCTTGGGGAAGAAGGATACGACGGCCGCACAATGATAGACTTGCCGGACTCCCTTCATGGCATCTTCGAGCCCCAAGACATCCAAAATGTCCGTTTCTACCCAGTCTATTTTGTCCTGAATATCCTGCACAAGAGATAGGTCGCTGGACGGTCTTTTGAGCGCCCGAATACGTGTGTATCCGTCTAAGATTAGCTTGCGCAAAAGGTAGCTTCCGAGAAACCCCGTGCCGCCGGTGACAAGAATAAGGTGTTTTTTATCCATCGGTAGTAGTTACGTCAAGGGCAAAGATAGTGAGTCCTCATGTCCCATCAAACATTTTGGGTAGGAAAAGCGTTGTGAATTTGCACCAAAATTAACAGTAAGCATGAAGAAGTATTTCATTATTGGCTTGGTTTGGGCACTAAGTTGGCCCGTAAATGCACAAGATACCGGGTCGGATAATATTTCAACGCAAGACTTTGAGCAGATTGTTCAAAAGTTATTTGATATGCAAAATCAGCTGCTCAAACAGATGAGGGATACCACGTTGAGCGGATTTGCCCCCCAAAGCTTTTTGAAGTTTTATAATTTTCCGCAAGGAGATCCGCAGGAATTGTCTCCGGAAGAATGGCAAGAATGGATGAAAAAAGGATGGACAGACCTAGACTCTATGGGTACTCAAAACCCTTTCGGAAAGTTTGATATGGAGTCTTTTTTTAAGATGATTCCGGATAGTTTGTCTTCGGGGATGCTGCACTTGGAGCCGTTTTTTGGAGAAGGGTTTAAATTTCCGGAAGGCATAGAAAATAAGGACAAAAATAAAAAACGAAAGGTATATTCTTTGTAAATTGAAAAATTATGCTTTCCTTTGTCTTACGCTCTAGCCCGTTTTCTTGTGGGTAGCGCACAAAATATCACCCTGTCAACTAATAATTCAGTCAGTATGAGTATTGCAGAAAAAGTCGTCCTAGTCATCTATCGGGTCAAAGAAAAAGGACTGGAAGTGCTCTTGGTCAAAGATAATGACAATTGGGAGTTGCCGAAAGGTGGAGAGTTGGATGAAACCAAAGCGCCGGGGCATATTATTGAGTTGGAGCCGGCAGAAGATGAAGAGACTAAGGTGTTGGCCATTGAAGCGGATTGGCATGAGATTCCTTCTTTGCGCAAGCTTATCAAAGAAGATGTACTGTTTTTGACGGATAAAATTTGGGATTTACTGCCCAAAATGGAAAAATCCACTTACTTCGTTGTGAAGGAAGCTTTTAAAAAGGTGCTCCCTAACGCACAATATAAAATGCTTAAAGAGCTGAAAGATATTATTTCGGATCGGAATTCGACGAAGGATATTTGATTTGTGCAGTTTGCACAAATTACTATGATATACACTACCTATGAAACTTTTTTTGCAAGCCTCTACCTTGGCTCTTGTATGGGTGCTCTCTTCTTGTGGTACAACCAAACAAATACCCGAGCCACCCGCCGGAGAGATTACCTACAAAATTATTACCCGGACTTCTTTTGCTCATCTCGATGCCGCCTATTTTGGGAGTCAAAGCGCCCTAGTCAGGCACTCGGATATTCAAAAACATGAAGTGGTTTATCCTATCGGAAAAATCCAACATGGCTTTATTTCCTCTATTTCTTGTACCGGTTATGGTGCCGTCGGGGGAGACGGGAGTATTGAATTGCAAATTCTACACAATGGTCATCTGGTTAAGCACGACATTGCAGAAGGGGAGAATCCTTCTTTGGCCATTTCTTATACAGTCGAATAACTTCCATTCCGACTAACCACACTGCCAATCCATCCAAAATCAGAAGAATTTAAGGACAAAATCATCAGAATTAAACCGTCTAATTTGGAAGTTTTTTGGGAAAAGAACGAGATAATTTATTTTTTTGTTGAAGTATTTCCCAAATTTTAGAGATTATTAAATTTATTGCTTACCTTTGCGGCTCATTAAAAGTTTTAATACATGAAAAAAGGAACTGTAAAATTCTTCAATGAGTCCAAAGGTTATGGATTTATTACCGAAGAAGGTTCAAACAACGAGTACTTTGTACACGTATCCGGAATTATTGACGACATCCAACAGGGTGATAGTGTCGAATTTGAACTCAAGGAAGGTAAAAAAGGGCTTAATGCCATTAATGTGAGAGTTATTTAATATCGATCCATTTTACCAAAATTTAAGTCCATCATTCATTTGGTGGGCTTTTTTTTTGTCTTTATTCGATTTGGAGTAGGCGTTCAAATTGCCCTTCGGGCGTTCAATTTGTGCTTCGCACGTTCAAATGCCTTCGGCGTTCAAGGGGGACGGTCTCTTGGCTGCCTAGCTTTAACCTTTGATCCCGAACCTTTTACCTTTCATTGCTGCCTAGCCGTTACACCGTTACACCGTTACACCGTCATACGTCATACGACACATCATTACACCATTGAGTCCATTCCGAAAAGTCGGGTTTTTGAGATGGTTGGAAAAATTGCCAAATTTTATTCGGGATGCATGTATTCTGTTCAATTGTTGAGTCCGCTTCGAAAAGTCACTACAGTCAAAAATTGAAGCACGTAACAAAATTTTATTCTGTTTACCTTAACTCCCCACTTCTTAGGGGGATTTAGGGGGTTAAAATAAGAGCGAAAACAGAATAAAATTTTGTGCTCTCAAGAACAAACCACTACTCCCGACTTTTCGGAGTAAACTCACCATTACAATACCGTTTTAGATTCGGCGTTTTAGGAGAGACCCTTCAAACGAACATCTTTGCACGAACTGATAAATCGGCCGGTATATTACCGGTCTATTGATGAGTGCAAGCAATTCCTTTACAGATGAAAACACTACGCTATTCTCTTTTTCTACTGTCTTTTTTTTTATGGTCTTGTAATCGGCAAGTTCAGCCTGTAGTCTTGCCGCCGGTGAGTGATACGGACGCCGAATTTGCGTATTGGCTGCATAGTCCCATTCATCCTAATGACCATCAGCCGGTTACTTTTAAGCTAAAGGCTTCGGATGAGTCCTTAATTGCGAAAGTGGAGTTGGTCGTTTATGAATTTGAGCTATACCAAAATACGGATGGCCTGCCTGCCAAAAAACGCCGAATCTCAGGGCTGTGGGGTAGTCAAAAGACTTGGACATTTAACTATCCGCAGTACGAAGTGAGTTTGGATTATACAGTGCCCAAAGCTTTTAAGAATAATACGAATGTCGAGTATATTTTTTATGTGACCAATGTCCAAGGCAATGTGAGCGCCCGGTTTGCGACCTTCGATGCGGGCGATTCTCCTTGGAATAAAGGAAAAATACTACTGTATTCGACTACGCCAACGCTGATGGAGCAGACGATTAATGTGGATTTTATCAAAGATGTGGATTTTGGAAGTGATTGGGCGTCTTTTTTGAAGGATGTAGAGCATTTGGTCTATGAAGGCTATTTGCAAAATAATATGATAAAAAGTCATAAGGATAAATGGGCTTTTTATTATACCAAAGAGCCGGCCAATGGGCATGATATTGCTTATGCGACCTTGCGGAAAGAGATATTTCCAAAGTTTTTGACAGATTATCGGGTGGAAGGGATTGATGTTTATGGGCTTTTGCATCGTCAGCCTTTTAAAGACGGGGCGTATTTGATGGGGAATTTGACTTTTTTGTCCACCAATATGTTTACTTCGGAGAGTTATAATATAGGGACGGCGGTGCATGAGACGGCACATGCGGTTTTTAACTTGAGCGATGAATACGAAGGCTGTGTGTGCTATCAACCATCGACCGGCGCTAATATGTTTACGAGTTTGGCAGGCTGCGAAGCGTTTAATGAGCGACGGGGCATCGGCAAGGGGAAGTGTACGCTTATCCATAATTACAAAGGAGATAATTGGTATATGGCTGAAGAAAATGTCTATTTTTCCACGGAAGTGGATTGCCATAATTTTGCCTTAGCTCACGGTTATTCTTTGGATGATTGTAGCACTTTTATAGATGTGGACAATTCTGTTTCTTATCGCTCGGAAAGTGGATTGTGTATCATGCAAGACGATGGGGATGCTATTATTCGGGATTTTAAACCGGCTTGCGCAAAAATTATCCAAGACCACTACGATGAGTTATCCGACCTAGCATCCACGTCCAGTGTCCCGGGGACGGATGTCGATAATTTATATGGGTATCGTCCGGTGGTTTTGATGGAGTTTGCCCGAAAGGGTCATCAAGTTGAGTCCTCCATAAAAAATGTCCATCTGGGTATTCCTGCCAAGCAATGGTCCACAACAAGAGCTTTAGAGTTGGACTGGTGTCGCAAAGATCATAGCGTCATCTCCAAATTGAACATCCATGACCCTAAAATGCTTTATGCCCATAACACGACCGATGGAGACCTTATCAAGATGTTGCCTGAAGCCAAAACTTACATCCAAATCCCATACTACAAAGATATGTCTTTGATGGAATGCAAATTCAATATCCTTCCGGAAGGGCAACAGATGCGTACATCAAATGAAGTCATTGAAATAGATTTTCAGGAACAATTGCAACGGGCATTCCGGGCTTTTGAGCAGCAGGTGCATTAGAGTGGTGTGGCGGTTTGACGGAGAAGCGTGTGTCGCCCCGCCGGGGCTGCAAAGGTGTCGCCCCTACGGGGCTGACAACAGAGAAAATAGCCGAAATATCTATGCCTGAGCCCCATTGGGGCGACATCTTTGTAAAGACTAAAATAGTAGAAATATAGCTCCGTAGGAGCGACACCACGCTGCACTGTGCAATGTAGCCAAATAATATTTTGTTCCGTGCTTTAATTTCTGGCAGAGTGGACTTTTCGGAGCAGGTTTAAAGATTGAACAAAATCTCCAAACAGGATAAAATTTGGTAGTCTTACAGCACAATACTTTTAGGATTAAACTCAACAGTCCATTGATAATCAAATAGTTATAAGAATGGGATACACAATTTGGCAAAAAAAATTAGTAACTATTTAGGAGCCCCTATTTTAAGGCAAAAAATAGGCATTTTTGTGGATGTTGACGTAGGGACGCACGGCCGTGCGTCCCTACATGAGAAAATTTTAGCAAAAACAGGC
>JALVCY010000706.1 GCA_027009605.1 Saprospiraceae bacterium | reverse complement strand
GTTCATTAGGGCGAACACAAGGTTAGCCCCTACGGCGTTCAAATTTTTTCGTGCTTTTCGTGTTTTTCGTGGTTTAAAAACTTGTGGCGTTCGTGGTTTTACCATCTTGGGGATGCCGACCCTTAACCCTTGACCTTCAATTCCACAGGCGGTTTTTCGGGGAAGTGCTGATCAACTGTTCTCTCTCTGCGTTGTTCAAAACTGCGCCCATCATGCATAAAGGCTATAGCTCCCCAAACAATTAGGATAAAAGGAATGGTCAAACCCACTCGCAAGGCTTTAGATTCATACTTCAAGTGCATAAATTCGCCCAAGATATAAAGCGCTTTAATCAAGCTAAATACAGCCATCAAGATAGAATAGAAAGTCCTGTTCAGATGAAAACCTTCGATGATATGGCCTTTCGCCAATAAGGCTATACTCACTTCCAAAATGGTGATAATCCCCAAGAAGATGAGTCCCTTCACCACTACTTTTTTCGATTCTTCATAAGTCAAATGTGCCATCAGTAATTCTTTTTAAAGGAGATAAAAAACAAGGAATACAAATACCCATACCAAATCCACAAAGTGCCAGTATAAGCCTATTTTTTCGACCATTTCGTAGCCGTTTTTTCGTTTTTTGTAGATACCGCTGATGACATTCAGCATGATAATCAACAAAAACAGAACTCCGGAAAAAACGTGGAATCCATGAAATCCCGTAATAATGAAAAATAAAGCCCCAAATTCCCGCGGCCCAAAGACCTGAGATTTAATCGTACCGGCTTCCGGCCCGGAAGTCACTTTATATTTTTTGGGTGCCCATTCTCCATGATGCCTATGTACCAAATAGCCCGAGCCTGCTTTAAAACTTTCGCCTTCCGTGCCATCGGCATTGATATAAACCCCGTCCGTGTCGTATTTTCCGAAAGGATTTGTATAAATAGTAGTGCCTTCATTCTTTATCAAATTCGTCCACTCCCAAGCCTGACAACCTAAGAAGGTCAATCCACCCAAGATGGTCAATCCCATCCATAGCACCACGCCTTTTTGGTTTTCTCGCTTCCCTTCTTGCACCGCTCTCACCATCGTGACCGAACTCAAAATCAAGACAAAAGTCATCAACGTCACAAAAATCAACGGCTTATGCTCAAAGCCCCCCGGAAAAGTGGAAAAAACAAAATCCGCTTCAGGCCAAGTCGCCGAACTAAATCGAAGCGCCGCATACGCAATCAAAAATCCGGAAAACGTAAACGCATCCGATAGCAAAAAATACCACATCATCAACTTTCCATAGCCCGCCTTCAAAGGCTTGTCGCCCCCCTGCCAAGCTTGGCCATAGTCCACTTCGTGATGCTCAACTGTTGTATGGTTAGACATACTGATTGTTTTTTATTATTGTGTAAACAAAAAAAGCAATAGGTAAACCCACAGAAAACCTATAAAATGCCAGTAATGTAATACCAGCTCAAATCTATTCTTGCGCTTATAAGTCGGACGGTAAGGCAGCTTAAAGGCATATACCAAGGCCATAATCAAAGCCACTATCCCGCCCAACACATGCAAGGCATGAAAGCCCGATATCACATAGATAAATGACCCCGACGGATTGCCGGACAAATCTATGCCTATCTGATGCAAGGCCTGCCATCCCTTGTATTGCATGACCACAAAGGCCAATCCCGCTATAAAGGCCGCTACCAACATATACTTATACACGTATTCTTTTCCTTTCAGAAACCCCTTGTAGGACATCTGCAAAAAGACACTGCTCAATAATATGACAAAGGTATTGTAGTAAAATATTTGCGGAAGCTCAAAATCCAACCAATTCCCCGCCGCCCGTTTCACCACATAAGCACTCGTCAAAGCCACAAACATCATCAGAATCGAGCCCAACGATATCCACAAAGCAAATTTATGCGGATGGATTTTATTCCGGTAATCGATTCTATCTTTATGCACACTTTCCATCATCACACATTTAAGGAGTAAGCCAGCAATACCGCCGGCAAATAAATAAATGACGCAAACATCAGCCGCTTGGCCGCCTTATCCGTGCAATCCCGGTACAATTCATAACTTCTATACAAGAAGAAAAGTCCTAAAATAAAAACCACTCCCAGCGCCAAGTAACTATTCACTCCATTTCTAAAAACCATCATTGAGCACAAGATTAAAGGCAAACAACTCCACATACTTATCAGGCCTACTTTTTCCGTTTTCCTTCCGTCAAAAGGCAATAATTGAAAGCCTGCCTTTTTGTAATCCTTGTCCCCGACCCAAGCAATCGCCCAAAAATGACCAAATTGCCAGAAAAATTGCATCCCAAATAAAAAAATCGCATCCAAGGATATAAACCCATGAAAAGCAACCCCGCCTATCAACAAAGGAAAAGCCCCGGGCACCGCCCCTATCAAGACCGCTATATTGGAAAAACGCTTATACGGCGTATAGACAAAGGCGTACAAAATCAAGGACAACGTAGATAAAAATGCCGTCAACGGATTGATCATCGCCAACAGACTTATCCCGCCTAAAGCCATCAAGCCGGCATAAAAAACACCTTCCGCAGAACTCATCCGGCCGGCCGGAATAGGTCGATCTTTGGTGCGCTCCATCAGAGCATCATAGTCCTTCTCAAAGACTTCATTCAACGCACTCGCCGCTCCGGAAACCAAAAAGCCCCCAAGACCTAACAAAAAATACGTAGTAATCATGGCCTGACCACCTGAAACAACATACAGGGAAACCAATGATGAAAATATCACCAATGCCCCCAAGCGAAACTTGGTCAGCTCCACAAAGTCCTTGATATAGACCTTGGCTACGGTAAAAGTGCTCGTTTTTACTTGACTCATAGACTAGTGATTTTCACTTTCACCGGCTAGCGGCGGCTGAATCTGTGGGATAAAATCAAACCCATCCTTTGAATAATCATACGGCCAACGGTGTACCGTCGGGATATTCCCCGGCCAATTGCCGTGACCCGGTGTGATAGGGGTTGTCCACTCCAGCGTATTGGATTTCCATGGATTCTTGGTCGTCACTTTCTTTCCAAAAAACATACTATGGAAGAAATTCGCAATAAATATCAACTGCAAAAAGAAAGTACAGACCGCCACAATCGTAATGAATTGATTCAATTCCGCAAATTGGGAAAACGTATCAAATACATCAAACTTATAGTATCTCCTAGGCACACCGGCCAAACCAATATAGTGCATCGGCCAAAAGATAAGATAGGCCCCTATCATCGTACCCCAAAAGTGCAACTTACCCAAGGTCTCATTCAAAAAACGACCGTACATCTTCGGAAACCAGTGATAAATACCCGCAAACATCCCCAAAAACGCCGCTACACCCATCACAATATGAAAGTGAGCGACCACAAAATAAGTATCGTGCATTTGGATGTCAATCGCTGAATTACCCAAGTAAATCCCGGTCAATCCACCGGATATAAACATAGACACAAAGCCTATCGCAAACAACATCGCCGAATTCAAACGAATACTCCCCCCGTACAAGGTCGATATCCAGTTAAATACTTTTACCGCAGAAGGCACCGCAATTATCAAGGTAAAAATCACAAAGAAATTAGCTATAAAGGGATTCATCCCCGACATAAACATGTGATGCGCCCAGACCAAAAAGGACAAGAAAGCTATCGAAGCTATCGAAATCACCATCGCCTTGTATCCAAAGATAGGCTTGCGCGAATGCGTGGATAAGACTTCTGATGCAATACCCATCGCCGGCAAAATGATGATATAGACTTCCGGATGACCCAGAAACCAAAACAAATGCTGATATAAAATCGGACTACCGCCTACATTATCTAAGGCCTGTCCATTGATAAATATTTCACTCAAATAAAAACTCGTCCCCAAGCTCCTGTCTGCCATCAACAATAAAAATCCGGATACCAACACCGGAAAGGACAACAAACCGATAATAGCCGTAATAAAAAACGACCACACCGTCAAGGGCAAACGCCACATACTCATCCCTTTAGTTCGCAAGTTCAATACCGTAGTGATGTAGTTGATACCTCCCAACAAAACCGACACCACAAAAAACACCAAACTAACCAACCACAACGTCATTCCCATACCGGAACCCGACGATGCCTGCGGCAGCGCACTCAATGGCGGATAGGCCACCCAGCCACCGGAAAACGGCCCCGTACTCACAAACAAAGACAAGAACATAACCACACCGGCCAAAAAGAAAAACCAATATGACAGCATATTCAACAAGGGCGATGCCATGTCTCTAGCTCCTATCTGCAACGGTATCAACAAGTTAGAGAACGTTCCACTCAGTCCGGCCGTCAACACAAAAAAGACAATAATCGTCCCGTGCATCGTCACCAAGGCATAGTAAAACTCCGTCGCCAGATGCCCCACTCCCGCACTATCCACGACTATCCACTTGCCCAACAAAGGCTTGATCCAAGTCATACTCTCTTCCGGAAAGCCGAGCTGCATTCTAAAAATAACGGACATCGCTGCACCAATCACTGCCCAAAACATTCCGGTAATCAGAAACTGCTTGGCAATCATCTTATGATCCATCGAAAAAACGTACTTTGAGAAAAAGTTGGATTGGTAAGGGTCTCCTTCATGATGGTCATGAAAATGGTCATCTACTCCGACTTCTTTCAGCAACTTTTCGTCGTCAATTAGTAAAGAATTCTTTTCCATTTATCTGTTAGTTGGTATTAAAAATAGTGTTGGCTTGCGCAAAAATTAAAGGGGAGTCACAAAGGCTTATTCCCCAATAATTTTCACTTCCGTTCGACGATTCATGGCACGACCTTCCGGCGTGTCATTGGGGGCAATGGGTTGGGTTTCTCCGTAGCCTTTGGCTACCAAGATAGTCTGTCCGATGCCTGATTTTTTAAGGTAGATGACTACCGCATCCGCTCTTTTTTGCGAAAGCGATAAATTAGCCGCATCATTACCCTGCGCATCGGTGTGCCCGCTTACTTCCAGCTTCAATCCCGGATGGGCTTTCAGCGTATGCGCTAGCGTATTTAGTTCTTTCCAAGACTCATGGGTCAATTCAGCAGATCCCGTCTTGAAGTGGACATGCTCCAATTTGATGGCTCCCTTGCCTTCCGATAGCATTTTGTCCATCTTTGCAGAAAAATCATCCACCGGTTGGGGTACTGCTTTCTCCTTTTTGATATTGGTCAGGTAGTAAGATTTTTGTTTTTTGAGCCAAGCTTCATACTCATCCGGCTCCACAACGACCACCTCCCGGCGCATACTAAAATGTCCCACGCCACAAAGCTCCGCACACGCCAATTCATAGTTAAAGGTTTCCCATTTCTTAGGCCCGTCCGGATTTTCCGGATCAGCAGGCACCATATACTCCGGCACGCCTTTTAGCCGTTGGCGATACTCTTCAGTCGTATATTTGGGGGTAAAAATAGCATAAGTCGGCATCCCGGGAACGGCATCCATTTTTACGCGAAAGTGGGGCAAAAAGAAACTATGTAAGACATCTCGTGCCGTTATTTTCACGCGTACTTGCTTACCTTTCGGCAAAACGATCTTGCCCACATGCAAATCATCATAATTCCTGGAATCTTTCCAGTCCTGTCCCAAAGGATTCGTACCGGAAATCAACCGGTAATTCCGTGCGCCAAACTCCTTATCCGGTCCCGGATAACGAATAATCCACCCAAACTGAAATCCCGTCACTTCTAACTGCACCAATTCAGATTTGTCCTTGATGTCCGGCATAATCTTATTCCACACATCCAAACCACTAAAGACCAATAGCGTCATCACCACCGCCGGCGTAATAGTCCATATCAACTCCAACCGGTTATCATGAGAAATAAACTTCGCTTCGTGACCTTCCCGCTCTCGATATTGGTAAGCAAACCAAAACAAAGCAATATGCGTCAACACAAACACAACGCCCGTTATCAAAATCGTTATCCACAGGATACGATCCAAATCCGAGCCATGCTCTGAAGCGGCATCATGCGGCCCAAAACCCAGCATATAATTCCGGTAATGAAAATTGAAGTAAAAAACAGCACCTAAAAAAAGCACCATAAACGCCACCAACAAGCTCCCTTGAATCCGACTCGTCCGGTATCTCACCTGATGCGGCTCCTTCAAACTTTGCGCTAATTCTATCAATTTTGACGCTCGCAACAAGACCAACATCGCCAAAAATGTAAAGATAAGTATCAATACTAGAGTCATATTGTTCGATTTGTTTGTCGCAAAGATAGGAAAACTTTTGTTTTTAGGTGACTTTTGTCATTATTTTTTT
>JALVCY010000705.1 GCA_027009605.1 Saprospiraceae bacterium | reverse complement strand
TGAACAGTTAGGGTAAACGAAAGAAAATTTTTATAATATGTTAGCCTATGTGTGGACTATTTCTCACCCAAATTTTAGCAGTCTGAAGCCAAGAATTTGTAGCGTTTCTTAGTGTAAACTTAGTGTTATCTAAGTGAACTTAGTGGTAAGGAAAAATGTAATGCCTAACCACTAAGGACACGAAGTTGCCACTAAGAATACACTAAGGAATCGATTATCAATAAGTTAAACACCGCCTTTTTGTGCAATTTTTTACTCCCGGTCTAAGATATTTATTATTTTTATATTCTAATTTTTTTCTTTCGTTTACCCTGTTGAACAGTTGAACAATTGAACAAAATCTCCAAACAGAATAAAATTTGGTGGTTTGGCATCAGAATACTTTTAGGAGTGAACTCAACATTCGGAATTTCATCACTTGACATTTAGCATTCAACATTCTATCTTCCGTAAGATTGAGATAAAAGACAAAAAAACATAGCAAAAATTGGAATATTAAAAAAAATCAACTACTTTTATAATATGAATGGTGGTTCAAACTGTTTTTTGCATTAATTTTATGCAAAAACCAAGAACTTGCACAATCCATTTTTTAGCCAGAGAAGGCGAAACATTCGTATTGCATATTTTTTTGTGTACAGCCAAAAGCCGAGGCTTACCGTAATTATTAAATAACATATTTACGGAAAACACCAAGGCTGCCTATCCTCCTACAATGGAAGTAAACAGGTAAAAAAAAGGCTGGCAAGCACGCTACATAAAGGCAAAACATACTAAAAGAAGCTGTTCATCATCCCCCAACCGATTTACGAAAACACCCATGGTGACATCAGCTTTGGTCAATCTATAGTATTCACTAAACTATTCAAGATGAATCATTTTAGCTAAGGATACCATCGATTTTCCGGTGCAAATTTGCACAAAAATATTAACGTAGAATGAATATTTCTGTGCAAACTAATGATTCCTGTTCTTTGTTCTGATGATGCCTAGGTGTATAATCCACAGACAAGCCGGTTGTTCGGTTTATTGGGATTGATTGGCTTGTGCCTAAATGCTCAAAGTAGCATTGCTACGGATTTGCATTTTGCGCACCTGTAAAGTCATGTCCTTATTACCCCAGTCAGCCAGTGAGTATAAGACCAAAGTAATAGTCCACTAATAACATTAAAGAACCTGAATATGACATCATTAGCAAAAGCTTCAACCAAAATACTCTTCTATGGAAATGATTCTCTTTTTGCGCAAGCCCTATCCAAATCACTAAAGGAAATTGGCTATAATCAAATAAAAATAACCGCCAATCACCAAGATTTCAAAGTAGAATTATCCGGCTCTGACTATCAGTTGGCAATTCTCGACATTAACGAAGCGAAGGAGTTTGAGCTGGTGCGGAATTTGAATTTAAAAGAAACCATCCCGTTTATTATCCTTTCCCGGCTAGATGACGACCGGCATATCGACGAGGCCAAAAAACTAGGTGTTTCCGCCTATTTGGCCAAGACCCCAAGCCTTGCGCAATTACGGATTTCTATTCGCATCGCCATCGGCAATCCCGCCTTTGACTGGGTCACCGTCGGCTCTCATAATACCCGTTTTCAAAAAGGGAAGATTTTTTGCCTGGCGGCCAACGGGCATTTCACCAACATCTATCTGCTCGATGGACGCAAAATTATCGCCCCATCCAGCATTACAAAAACAGTCCAAACTATTGACTATCCCAAACTGAAACAAGTCCACCGCTCCTACTACGTCAATTTGGACAAAGTCGAATCCTACTCCAATACCCAAATCTTTCTCCCATTCACAATCGACCACCACAACAAAAAATCCAAACCCAAATGTATCCCCATTAGCAAAGCTAGAATGGAAGCCGTGCTTCAGTATCTGGAGAATCGATAGCTAGACTCTTCAGTTTCGGTAGGCCAACAACTCTCCAAAAGTTTAAAACGATTGAAGAGCTGTGCTATAACATTATACTTGCGTAAAAAATTAAAATTAAAATTAGATTTCATGAGGAAAAACAGCCAGTTCATGAATTTTATTATTAACTTATTATCTAATATGTTAACTTTGGATTTGAGTCAGAATTCTTTTTTCCTGAAGGTATCACAAAAAACCTACAAGAAAGAATTAAGACACCACTTATTTACAATCATCCGTAATAAAAACCTTTAAAATGAGATTTAGCAAAACCAACTTCCTTTTGATTGTTTTCTTAGCGCTAGCAATCAGCTCATTTGGACAGAACAACCCCGTTTGGGAAAAAATTGAAACGCTATTCAAAGCTCAAAGAGCAACAAAAATTGAGCAGCTATTCAAAGATTCTCCAAACACATTAACTCAATTTGATTTAAAACGTTACGTTTCTAGGGCAAAAATTCTTGAATTAGATGAATCCAAAATTCAGATGATTCTAGATAATAAACCCGAATTACTAGAATTCGCCCTGCCGGATGCTCATAACACCATTTTGAGACTCAGACGAGTTGACCTAAAATCCAAAGATTTTAAAGTCACGAATCAAACCGGGAGGACACTGCATCCAAGGACCCAATCCGTTTATTACCAAGGTGTCATCCAAGAGAAAAGAGAATCAATCGCAGCAATTAGTATTTTCGGCAACGACATTCAAATCCTATATAGCGACCATTCTGGCAACTATAGAATCAACAAAGTACAAAACGCCTATGTATTGTATCAGGATAATCAGATTGTTAATACGAAAAACTTTGAATGCGGTACAACACCAAACCCACAAGCTAACTCACGGGAAGCAACACCACCAACTAGCAGCCCCTTACAAGCAGGCAATTGCGTAAAAATCTACTATGAGTGTGATTATCAGACTTATTTGGATTTTGGCTCCAACACGACCAATGTTACCAATTGGGTTATGGCTCTATTCAATGAAGTCTCTATTTTGTATGATATGGAAAACATCCCATTATCCATTTCAGAAATTATGATTTGGGAAACTCTAGATCCATACGCAGCGTCCCCTAATGCAGTGCTAATGCTTGATACTTTTGACATCGAAAAAATTGCCAATGGTATGAATGGTGCCCTAGGTCAACTTTTGAGTACCAGACCATTAGGTGAAGGGTATGGTTGGATTAATGTTCTTTGTGATACACAATATAACAGAAGCGTTTGTACTAGTCTTAGTACCAATGTTACTGCTTTTCCTAATTATTCTTGGAACGTCGAAGTTATGGCTCATGAGATGGGGCATAATTTTGGATCGCCACACACACATGCTTGTGCCTGGAACGGGGACAATACCCCTATTGATGATTGCGGAAGCCAGTATTTTGTAACAAATGGGACTGATGATGATGAAGATGGGACTGTTGATGAATTAGATGAAGCCTCAGAAGCAGCTGCCTGTTTTGACAATGTAAACAATACGATCCCGGCAGCAGGTACAATCATGAGTTATTGTCACCTACTCAGTGGTGTCGGAATAGATTTTGCCTTAGGCTTCGGCACACAACCCGGTGATCTAATCTACGATAACTACATCAATGCATCATGCAGCACAGGCAGTTGCCTACTAAATGGATGTACGTCTTTAACTTCACCAACCAATGGAGCTACAAATGTAAACCTCAATGCAGACCTAACTTGGGCAGCCGTAACAGGAGCTACCGGATATAAGCTCACCGTGGGTACAACTCCGGGAGGAACGGACATCCTGAATAATGTAGATGTACTTAATGTGCTTACTTATGATTTAGGTATCCTATCCCCAAATACGGTTTATTACGTTACCATTACTCCTTATGACTCTGATGGCCCATCAACAGGCTGTACAGAAGAGAGTTTTACAACCGCATCAAGTTGTCCGGCAGTTGGATCCATTGTAATAACTGAGATTATGAAAGACCCGAGTGCGGTGTCGGATTCTAATGGAGAATGGTTTGAAGTGTACAATACGACAGCTTCACCCATCGACATGAACGGTTGGACAATCAAGGATGATGGTTCGGACAACTATGTCATTAATACATCTGTCCTTGTGCCGGCTAATGGCTTTATTGTTTTTGGTAAGAATAATGATATGACAGCCAATGGAGGGGTTTCTATTGACCATGTTTTTGTAGGAACCCTTGGGAATGGTGCAGACGAAGTCATACTGCTTTGTGGAAGTACAGAAATTGATCGTGTTAATTATGACAATGGAATAAACTTTCCAGATGTATCAGGCGTCAGCCTTACACTAAATCCTGGAAGCTTTAGTGACACTGATAATGACAATGGAGCAAACTGGTGCGAAGGTACATCATCCTATGGCGACGGAGACTTAGGAACACCAGGAGCTGCAAATGATGCCTGTACCAGCCTAAATTGTACAGCTCTAACAGCTCCACTAGATAACGCAACGAATGTTGATATTAATGCAGACATTTCTTGGACAGCTGTTGCCGGTGCCACTAGCTACAAGCTTACTGTAGGCACCACCACAGGCGGCACAGATATTCTTAACATGGATGTAGGTAATGTTACAACCTACGATTTAGGAACATTGGCTTATAACCAAACCTATTTTGTCACCATCACTCCTACTAATGCAAGTGGTGATGCAGTGGGTTGCGCAGAAGAAAGTTTTACTACAACGGCCATTGCCACCTGCCCGGACCTAACCATTTCCGCAATCGTTACGAATATAACCCCTACGGAAATTTTCTACAACTGGACAGTAACCAACATTGGCACAGCACCTGCCAACGTTGAAGGGCCTTCATCTTCTACCGAAACAGACAACTTGTCCATCGAAATATTTGCTTCAACGGATGCCGTCTTGGATGCCGGCGACTTATCTTTAGGCGTAAACTTTATGACTCCTTCTTCTCCACCGGAGCCGGATATTCCGCCTTCTAATGCAGTCTTTGGCTCTTTTTCCGTTCCCAATAATCTTTTGGCCTATCCATATCTTATTCTTCATGTGGATAATACTAATTGGGTGGTTGAATGTGATGAGACCAATAATGATTTTGTAGCTGTTGAACCGGTACCGAATGAAAACTGTAGTACCGCCGAGGCACTAACGGTCTATCCCGACCAAACAACTGCCAACGCCAACATGACACTCGTGAATGTAGGAACTTCGGGTGATGGTACCGCCAGTAATTGCAACAATACCAATGGTATTTATCAAGATGTTTGGTACTCTTTCACCGCACCCAGTAACGGCAATAAAATTGTTATTACGACCACAGCCGGTACTTATAATGACTGGATACTTGCAGTTTACGATGCCTGTGGAGGCAATGAAATCATTTGTAATGATGATGTCCATGGTTATATGCCGGAAATTGAGCTTTGTCAATTTCAATACACGCCCGGTGCTACGTACTACCTAAGAGTATTCCCCTACTCCAGTGGCAACCAGAATGCAACAAACGGCACGTGCAATCTTGTTATCTATGAAGAAACGCCTTGCCCAACGCCTCCGGCTAACGATGAATGTGCAAACGCAGCCCCCATACCTTCTTGCCCGACAACACTTGCCGGCACGACCATAGATGCGACTGTCCCTCCTAACATTCCGGATGTTCCTGATTGTGACCAATGGGGAGCGCTACAAGATGTTTGGTACATTTTCAACACAGGAGCAGACACTAGTGCCATCATAAACATCACCAATACCACCGGCACCATTGAGTCGGCTGTTTACAGCGGAACTTGCGGAGCTTTAACAGAAGTCGCCAATACTTGTAATGCAACAGGTACCACACTCCTTAGTGGTTTGACCACCAATACGACTTACTACGTTCGCGTATGGTCTAACCCCGGAAATGAAGGTACATTTGATATTTGTATGAGTTCTTCGCTAGCCATCACCAGCGCTGCGACCGACATCACTCTACCATGTGATGACGCATCCGGTCTGACTGATTGGCTTTCAAACAATGGAAACGCTGTGGCAACTTCAGGCTGCACTCCCATCACTTGGACAAATGACTACTCAGGAGTCACCACAACATGTGGCGTAGCAGGCTCTGCAGCAGTTACCTTTACAGCTTCTGATAATTGTGGTAATTCTGTTTCCACAACGGCCACACTCACCATTGAAGACAACCAAGCGCCTACGGCCACTCAGATTAGTACAGGTACAGCCTTGTCCAATTTTGGATTCATGGATGATTCTACTTTCATTTACAGTTGTGGAATGGATACCGAAGCCGATGGCCTGCCATTTACCGGTGGTATTCATCAGCCTTTGACGCTTGCGCAAATAACGGCTCAAGACTTGGCATTCTCGGACAACTGTGCAAGCCTAACCTAC
>JALVCY010000704.1 GCA_027009605.1 Saprospiraceae bacterium | reverse complement strand
CGAGGGTAGCGCCGAACAATAAAATACCACTCAGGCTTTCTGTTTGGACAAATCTTTGGAGTGGAGCTAAAAGAATTTTCTTTATCATGTTTGGTTGGGTTTTGCCGGTTTGTCTAAAATACCTAAATGTCCATCTTCCAAGCTGGATTCAATGGTGGTTTGCAAGTCGTCGTAATCGTGAATGACTTGATTGAGATTCTTATTTTTACCAATAATCAAGGAGACGGTCATGATTAAGCTGGAAAGCAAGATGGTGAATAGCAACACTCCTTCGTCAAAGCCTTCTAATTGGTAGGCTTTGGGTATGGTGTAAAATAGCAAGATGGTTATTAAGCCGCGGGGGGCAATAAACAACTCAGGGAAAATGCCTTCCTTTCGGAGAGTCAATTTCAAGAAAATAAAACGGACAAGGTATAAAACCCCAATAATCACAAGGCTTTTTAAGGCAACATGATAGTCAAATAAAGAATAAAGCGAAATCGAAAGCCCAAAAATCACAAAGAAAAAAGTACGCAAAACAAAGGCAGACTCTAAGGTGATGACATAGAACTCCTTAAAAATATCAGTTATCTTATCGGGGTTAATGGCATTTTTCAGCCTTCCGGAAAAGAAAATATTCGTATTATTCAAAATTAATCCAAAGAACAAAACAATAATTAAGGACGAAAGATGAAAGACAGACCCAATGGCATAGACCAGCATCAGGACGGCTATAATTAAAAATAACTTTACATGGCTCGTTAGCTTTTGAATGCCCCACACCGCCAAGTATCCAAAGGCAATAGCAACGATGATGGTGGTGATGATATTTGTGGAAACACTTAAAACCAAATGACTTGTGGAGTAGAATTCATTGGGACTAACCAAAAATTGAAAAAGAATAATCCCCAAAATATCAGAAAATGTGCTTTCGTAAATCATAAATTCCTTCTTCTTAGGTGCGCAGGTTGCCACACTAGGGATAATAATCGCACTACTCAGAATGGATAACGGAACGGCATAAACAAAAGCCACAAAATAGGTCGAATTCAAAAAATATTGAAGCACAAAGCCTACCGCAAAAGCACTACCTAGAAGCCCCAGCAGTGCCATAAAAAAGGACTTTAAAATCAGATTAATTTTATTCTTTTTTAGCTTTAAATCCAACGCCGCTTCTAAGACGATAAGGATTAATCCAACTTTTCCGACAATAATCAGTGCGTTGGAAAGCATTTTATTGGTCTTCGCTTCCGGATATAAAAATTGAATTCCAACCCCAAGTAGCATCAGTAAAAGTACACTTGGGATATTGGTTTTTCTGGAAATAAAATTAAAAATAAAACTCAGTATAATCACCAGAGATGCACTGATGATAACGATATATTCCGGTTTGATAGCCATCAAGAAAGGCAACATAGGCAGATAAGTTTTAGGCAAGCATTTTTAATACCATTTGATGATAAAATTGGGTGATAGCATCGGTTTTGTCCGCATCCGTCAGATTGGGAAGGTGTTCTGAAAAGAACCGCTGTTGGTGTGCGCCTTCAATCACCGTAGAAACAAGCATGTGCGGAAAGGGAAACGAGCTGTTTACATCTTGGACAAGTTGAGCGACTCGATTCACTACATTCTTATAGGCTTGAAAAAAACCTTTTTTATTTTCGCTATCCACATCGACGGTATGGTAGGCTTTAATGGACTCATTAATAATGATTCGGTCAAGCCACTCAATATTGATAGAAGAAGTGAAGTTGTCTTTTTTTAGGGGTTGGGTTAGGACAGTAATCGCCTTGTTGAGTCGTGTGTTTGCATCATCAATATTTGTGGTTGCCATCACAATTTTGTAATCTACCCACATCCAATACCAGCTCGTCAAATAAATCAGCAGACTATGCTTGCTCTTAAAATAGCGATAAATAGAACTCTCCGTCGATTGTATCACTTGACTCAATTTCTTAAAAGTAAAAGACTCGAATCCTATTTGGTTAATCAACTCAATACTTTTGGCTAGAATCTCCCGGCCGAGTGCAGAAGAGTCCGGATTTTTGATGTACAGATTAGATTGTACTTGGATATTTAGGCCTAAAGGCTCCATTTTAGTTGCTTTACTTGCAAAGATAAGAGTATTACTATCATAGTTGCAAGTAATACGCTTGTTTATTTCTGCGAGCTTGTGGATTGCTGATGGCTAGGTTGCTAGCTTGAAGAAAGATTCTGGTAAATTTTATTGAAATACCCCACAGCCCCCACCATGCGGCTACCGTACCAAGAAAAATAAGTTCCATCGACCAAAGTTACGTTTGCATCAGGAACTATCTTTTGAAAATAGGCAAAGTGCTTTTCAGCAAAAGGATATGGCTCAGATGATAAAAAAATGATGTCAGGCCGGGCAGCTTGGAGTTCGTTTCCGGAAATTTCAGGATAGCGCTTTTGATAATCAAAAACATTGGAAAATCCGGCTCTTAAAATCATCTCATGAATAAAAGTATTTGAAGCCGCCACCATCAACGGGTCTTGCCAAATAAGATAAGCTACTGATAATGAAGGGGTTGGTGGCTTCAACCTATCGAAATTAGCTTGTATCCGGTCAATTATTTTTTGCGCAAGCGACTCCCTGTTTGTCAGTAGGCCTACTTTTTGAATCATCTCCAAAGCATCATTAAAACTGCGAATACTAGAAAGCCAAACCGGGAATTCTTGAGCCAAAATTTCCATTTGCTCCTTCGTGTTTTCTTCTTGGTCTCCAATAATGAGATCCGGTTTTAGCTCACGTATCCGGTCTAATTTTAGATTTTTGGTGCCGCCGATGATGACTTTCTCCTTGCGAGCCCTTGCGGGAAAAATGCAAAAACGGGTGACTCCAACCAGCTCTTTTTCCAGCCCCAAGTCAAATAATAATTCAGTTATCGAAGGCACTAAGGAAATGATACGCACAATTTTTTTTAGGCAAATATAGGTTTATTTTCAAGATTGTGGAATAGAAGCCGGGAAGGTCAATGTGCTTCATATAAAAAAATTCACCCCAAACTTGACATTAATAAAAATAACCCGCTCCTTTGTATTACCCAAATGGGTAAATATGGAAAAAGACACAAAAAATATCATCCTGGCAGCCGCCAAAGAAGTCTTCACTAAAAAAGGCTTTGCCGGGGCACGTATGCAAGAAATAGCAGACCAAGCCGGCATCAACAAAGGGCTTTTGCACTACTATTTTAAGTCCAAAAATGCTTTGTTTAATGCGGTATTCTTTGAGATATTTGATGCCGTCTCCCCGGAGTTGAATGATATTCTTTCGGCGAAAGATACAGATGTTTTGACAAAAATAGGTCAGTTTGTGGATCGTTATATGGAGGTGCTTCTGAAAAATCCATTCTTTATTTCCCATGTGGTTTGTGAATTGAATAGAGACCCTAATAGATTGATTTCCAGTATGTTAAAGGGTGGTAAAATACCTAATCCGGTACCTTTTTTGGTACAATTGCAACAAGAAGCGCAGGAAGGAAAGATAAAGGAGACCGACCCTTTTCAGCTGATGATTAGCATAGTGTCTCTTTGTGCTTTTCCTTTTGTGGGTCGTCCGGTGATGGAGTTGATTTTGGATATGGAGACCCAAGATTTTTTGGAATTGATGGAGAGGCGTAAGGACTGGATTAAACAATTTGTTCAAGATGGGTTGAGACCCTAATTTTTTTTGCTTTTTTAAAATTTACCCAAATGGTTAATTATTTAAAGAAAATAGATAGGTTGAGATGGATTCTTTTGATTACCGGAGTACTGAGCGGTGCCGCCTTGTGGGGGCAGACGGCAACGAGTTTGACCGAATGTATTGATTTGGCCACACAACAAAATGCCTTGTCTTCTACACAAGATGCCTATCAAAAAATCCAAGAACTCAATAAGGACGTGGCTCAATTGGCGAAAAAACCGGTGTTGTCCGTAGAATCGGATGCGATGATTCAGTCAGAAGCCTTAAAATTTGATTTGCCGATTCCGATGCATCCCATTACGAAGGAGTTGCCGTTGTATAAGGCAAAATTGTACGGACAATTGCTCTATCCCATTCTCAATGGAAATCTTCCGGAAGTAAAAACCAATGTGCTCAACCAAGAAATGAATATTAAGCAGCAAGAAACCAAAACAAAGCTGTATGGAATTAAGATGAAGGTTGCTGAATTATTTTATGGTATTCATCTTTTGGATAGTAAAAAGCAGTTGCTGGAAAGTATTAAAAATGACTTGAATCTAAAACGTGCTCAATTACAAAAAGCAGTAAAAGGGGGAGTCGCCACCAAATTAGATGTCCATAGATTGGAAGCGGAAATTGTTAAAATTGAAAACCAAATTAGTGATATTGCACAGCAGAAAAAAGGGCTAGTTCAGATTTTAAATACGTTCACAGGTGCCAAGTTTACGGCACAGACACAATTTAAAATTGATGCGGCTGAACAAGCAGAACGTCCTGAATATCAATTGTTTAGGGAGTACAAAAAGAAACTAAATCTTACTAAAAATATTTCCTTGGCAGAAAAAAAATTAAAGCTATCTGCCTTTGCG
This sequence comes from Saprospiraceae bacterium, assembly GCA_027009605.1. Classification (GTDB taxonomy): domain Bacteria; phylum Bacteroidota; class Bacteroidia; order Chitinophagales; family Saprospiraceae; genus HyVt-613. The sequence goes on along the minus strand of JALVCY010000704.1, from coordinate 1,760 downwards.
CAAGCCGGGGTCGGAATCCCGAATCCGATTAATTTATTTGATGATTCTTTTAGTCCTTATGGCATTGCCGGACTGAAGTTGTCATGGCCTATCACGGACTGGGGGAAGAGTAAGAAGATTGGTCAACAGTTGGATATTCAGCAACAACTGGTGGATAAGCAGGAGCAAGCTTTTACTTTGCAGCAAAATATTATGGATGTCCAAATGGCCACCGAAATTGATAATATTCAATCTGCCATTACCGGAGAAAAGAAACGTTTAAAAATGCAAGAAGTCATTGTCGATGAAGTCAACAAGTTATTTAAAAACGGGGTGGCCACTTCGTTGGATTATTTGACGGAAGTCAATAAAAAATCACAAATACAATTGGCCATAGCCGCTAAAGAAATACAAATTCAATTCTTGAAAACTAAGCAATCAATACAAAAAGGTTGGTCTATGAATTGAGTTCGTATTGAAACCATCCATTTCAAATAAATGAAAAAAGAGAAAAAATGAATAAAATAATCATTCCATTCCTGATGGTCTTGATCTGGTCAGGATGTAAAGAGCAGGTGCAGTTGGCAGATGCCTATGGCAATTTTGAAGCAGACGAATGGCTCATCTATCCGGAAGCCCCCGGAAAATTATTGAGCTTTTCTCCAAACGAAGGGGATTTGTTGAAAAAGAATCAATTATTGGGTGTCGTTGATACGAGTGCTTTGACGCTTCAGCGAGAGCAGGTAAAGGCTTCTATATCAGCGATTTATGCAAAAAAACAAACAGCAGGTCCGGAAATTTCACTTTTGCAAAAGCGAAAAGATGTCCTGTTGAGTGAACGGCAAAGGGTCGCCGGATTACTAAGAGATAGTGTGGCTACGCAAAAGCAAATGGATGATGTTAATAACAAATTGGCGGTTTTGGAGCAACAAATTAAAGTCGCTCAAGAAAAAGTCGAAATTGCGAATAAGAGCATTTTTGCGCAAGTCAATCCGTTGCGCAAGCAGATTGATATTATTAATGACCGAATCAGAAAAGCCAAGATTTATGCTCCTACAAGGGGGCGTGTGACTCAAAAATTTGTCAATGCCGGAGAAATGGTTGCCCCACAGATTCCACTCATTAAATTGGCCAAAATGGATACGCTTTACCTGAGAGCTTACTTTTCCGGTAATCAATATGCACAATTAAAGCTCGATCAAGTTGTCAACGTACACATTGACCCGGACAAAACCTATCAAGGGCGGGTGACTTGGATTTCGGAAGAAGCAGAATTTACACCGAAGATTGTGCAGACCAAAGAAGAGCGAGTCAATTTGACTTATGCCGTAAAAATTGCTATTCCCAATGACGGAGTATTAAAAATAGGCATGCCCGGAGAAGTGTGGCTGAATGGACGCCAAACGGAGTCAGAACAACAAGAAAAAAAATAGGAATGGACACGTCAGCGCAATCTATACCTTATGCCATACAGGTCAAAGACTTGGTCAAAACCTATCCCAATGCGGAGGCTTTAAAGTCCATCTCCTTTAATGTAGAACACAATGAATTGTTTGGCATTATCGGGCCGGATGGGGGCGGCAAAACGACGCTGTTTAGGATTTTGACCAGTTTGATGTTGCCGACTTCAGGCACGGCGCAGACTTTTGGTTTTAATGTAAAAAAAGACTATAAGGAAATCCGTAAAATCATCGGCTATATGCCCGGACAGTTTTCCTTATATCAAGATTTGACGGTTGAAGAGAATTTACAATTTTTTGCCAAAATATTTGGCGCAAGCA
>JALVCY010000703.1 GCA_027009605.1 Saprospiraceae bacterium | reverse complement strand
GAAGTTGAAGAAGTTGATTCGTTCGCAAGCTTCGCTAGTTGAAGAAGTTGAGACGTTCGCCTTCGGCTCTCTGGGTTGAGAACTTGTCCTTCGGACTTCGTGGTTGAGAGCTTCGCAGGTTGAGACGAGTAGTGAGTAGTGAGAAAGTTGAAGAAGTTGAAGAAGTTGAAGAAGTTGATTCGCTCGCAGGCTTCGCTAGTTGAGAAAGTTGAAGAAGTTGAAGAAGTTGAAGAAGTTGAAGAAGTTGATTTGCTCGCAGGCTTCGCTAGTTGAGAAAGTTGATTCGCTGCGCTAGTTGAGAAAGTTGATTCGCTGCGCTAGTTGAGAAAGTTGATTCGCTGCGCTAGTTGAGAAAGTTGATTCGCTGCGCTAGTTGAGAGAATTGGGTTTTAGTTGGAGACAATCAAACAATGAGTCTGCTCCGAAAAGCCGGGCTTTTGAAATCGTGGGAAAAGTTGACGAGCTTTATTCCGGATGTATGCTTTCTGTTCAATTGTTGAGTCCGCTTGGTTTACTTCTGGCTTCCCAAAATTATATCCGGCTACAATGGCCTAGTGCAGCGTGGTGTCGCTCCTACGGAGCTATATCCCTACTATTTTAGTCTTACAAAAATATCGCTCCGCTGGGGCTCAGGCTTATGTAGCCGGCTGTGTCTTCTCTGTGGTGAGCTCCGTAGGGGTGACACCTTTGTATCAGACAACATCGCACGGTAATGGAAGCCCCTGCGGGGCGACACCTTGTCCCAGTCGCACTGGTTACCCGTTAAACCGTTACACCGTTAGTTGCCTTCGTTTCCGTTGATATTTGGCCTTCGGAAATGCCAATGATTTCGGAAGTAGGCGCTGGACAAAATACCGCAACCATTATCTTGATGCCGTCCGACTTTGTCACCATGGCAAAATGTATCGGCGAAGGGCTTAATATCACTTTGAAACAAGAATGATAGCTGTACTTTCCAAAGGCTTTAAATTTTTGAAAGTCTAAAACCTTTGGAAAGTGCGAAGCTAAGTTGTCATGTCTATTCGTCTCCTTTTATAATCAATATTCCGGATTGACGCCAACTCGAAGTGCTTAAAAGGTAACCGTAGGCACCGGGTGGCAAATCTTTTGGTATTATTTTTCCTTTACCCTTTATCCGATATATTTGGGTTTCTTCTCCATCCATGGCCATTATTTTTAGGTTGATAACTTCATTGGTTGCCGATTGGATGTGAAGTGTACCGCCTAGCTTGAGTGGGTTGGGATACAAGATGACTTTTTCCGCAAGGGCATCTATGACAATACTCTTGCTGTCCGAATACGTGTATTCTCCATCTTCATCCACTATCTTTAGGCGGTAGTAGGAGACTCCTCTAAGCGGGTGGGTGTCAATGGCATGATAGGATTGCATTTGATTGGTTTGCCCTTTGGCCGGGACAGATTGGATATTCTTGAAAGAGCGACCATCTCCACTGCGCTGAATTTCATAGTGGTCAAAATCTATCTCTGTTTCACTATTCCAAATCAAATCGACTTGTTTTTTGCGATTGAGTCGGATTTTAAAATCAAGTAATTCAACCGGTAAAGGCGCTTGCGCATAACCTATAATAAATTGACTGAAAGAAGTTTGGCTATTATTTGCACTAAACGAAATGATGCCACCGGCTTGGGTCGTAGCATCTGCATCATCTTGCTTGACCCAAGCGACGTCATGGGCATTACTGGCTCTTTTGTACAAACTCGCATTAGCCGGATTGGCTTCCAAATCGGCATCGACCGGCACGTTGGCAAAGTCTAGACTGGTTAGTTCGTCAAAACTAGTATTGTTGCCATAGTTGTGTACAATCCAATAAGAAGGCGTTTGGTAGGTGGTAGCATCCACATCAGGACTGATGTCCAAACGAGTGACGCACAATTCGCCATCGGGATAGGTATTAGCTCCATTGGCAAAGGTCAAAGACAAATCTGTGTTTGTAAAAGCATAAGTACCGCCGCTATTGACAGTTAGGCGTTGGCTGATGCCCGGGCCTACCGGTGCATCGGATGATTGTCTGGCGGCCGCACCTAACAGCACAGCGTGATTAATGCCTTTCCGATCCGTAGCGACACCACTGTTTTCGTTAAATTGCCAATAGGACACCAAATCACTTTCAGTGTCCGGCTCACGGGTCAGGTGCATGAGTTCTCTAATTTCATCTTGGCTAAGAGCCCGATTATAAAATAATACTTCGTCAATATCTCCTTTGAAGCGACGGTTATTCTTTTGTGGGTCGGCTCCGAAGATTATTTCGGTGTTAAAATCATAGGGGGCATAATTACCGGTTCTGCTACTTGGTACGCCATTCATATAGACAGTTAGTTGGGTAGGCGTTATGACCAGTGCAACGTGAGTCCACTCATTATCCGGCACTGTAAAACCGCTATGCCACGAGCCGTACGAATTATTCCAATGTAGGCCTAATTCGTTATTGTTTTTAAAGTTTAATCCTGCCGAAGAACTCCCCCTGGCAAATACAATTCCTGCATTGTTTTTCTGAGTACCATTTCGTTTGATCCAAGCAGAAAAGGTAACGGTATTGCTTGAGAAATTAGGCGCTTCGATGGTCTTTGCGTAGTCCGAACTGTTGCCGCTAAGGTTTAGGGCATTGCCCGGTAAAGGTTCAGCATCACAGCCGGAGCCTACGGTGATGTCTAAGGATTTGGAGTAAGTTTGTCCGTCTTGAGTGATGGTTAAGGTCACGGTATAAGGGCCTCCACTTGGGAATAATGCCTTGGCTTTGCGTTGGTTGAGACCAGATGTCCAAGTGGCATCGGGCATGCTCCAAGCATAGGTGGCCGTAGCTTTGGCCACGGAATAACTATCAAAACGAAAAGTATCTCTGGAGCAAGTTTTGTCTTTGCCGTTGACAAAAGGTTGGGGGATGGGAGTCCAGTTTTCTTCATAAAAGTCAATTTCCCAAGCCCCGCGATTGCCGCCCCAACGCAACTTCCCGTCCCGGTAAAAGGGGAGAAGCTTGGTAGGATTGGCACTAAGCGGAAGACCGTCAGAGAAATCCTGCCAATCGTCCATGGTGGCATCACGATACATCACCTTGGCGGGCATGGTACCTGTAATGCCCCTGTCAGAAGCGATGTAAACTCCGCCATTAGTACCGGCTTGGTGGGCAAGGGCTGCCCATTTTCTGCCTTGGATGGTCGGCGTAGTTAGGTCTGTCCACGTATTGCCTCCATTAGTGGATACAAAGACTCTACCCTTGGAGCTGGCAGCTGATGATTTTTGGTTGACTGCCCATACTTTGTTTTTGTCGGACGAGCTGGCGGCTATACGTAAATAGCCGGCCTGCGCATTCGTCAGGTTGCCGGGCAAAGACATTTGGGTAAAAGTCTCTCCGCGGTCAGTGGAGCGGAAAAAGCCTTTGTCCGTAGCCAGGTAGATATAGTTTGGATCTGCCCGGGATATATCAAAATGATAGGGCAGGGCGCCATTGGGGAAGGTAAATAGAGCTTCCCAGGTTACACCCCCGTCTTTAGTCCGCCAAAAAGTGCTGCCTTCGCCTAGATATGCAGTCATATAATCTTCCAAATCCACCATGACACGGCTATAGGCGTCCCCGTGATAATAATTTTGTGGGAATTTAGTAAAGGTAAAAGAGCCTTCGGGGGCATCTGTAATGTTTTGGGGTATAATCAAATTTGGAATATCGTTGAAGGCGGCATATCGCTCTCGTCCGTGCATGGCCCAACCGGTTACGCTTTCCGCACCACCTAATCTCAAGGCTCGATGATCCGGATAGTTCTCGTACAAGGCTGTATTTCCGTTGTGGTATCGTCCCCCGACAATATAGTCTTCATTCCAACCTTGGGAGAATCCCCAAAATGCGGAGCCGTCAATGCCATCAATACGGGCTTCCCAATGGGTGGTGTCTGAAAAGAAATCAGTGGAAAAATTAGTGCCGCCATCGGTTGCAATCCAAGTATTTTCTGTCGAACCATCCATGATGCTGATCATTTCTTGGATATCCGGATGGATGGCAAAATCACCCCCATAACCACCTACCTTTGTCCAAGAAGTACCACCGTCCGTAGTCTTAAAGGCGGTTATTGTAGCAACTATGAGATGATCCGGGTTGACATGGGAAGCCACGATGTCTAAATCATAATACCCTTGTCCGTTGGTTAGCGGAAAAGTATTACCGGCGCCGGTGGCTATGGTTGTCCAATGTTCGGCTTGGTCGGTCGTTTTTAGGACATACGGCTTTTGGTTGGCGTTATTGGCGTCTTCGGTCAGTAGGACGGCATAAACATAGTCACTATTGGCGGGGGTAACGCAGATTCGTCCACCACTTTTTTCATAAACATCGGGCCAGTCGGTCATCTTTAGCTGGAAGTTGGTGCCGCCGTCTGTTGATTTGTAAAAAGAATAGGTGCTAGGGTTGCCTGAGTAGGCGAGTGCGTAGGCGGTTGTGCCGTCGTTGGGCCTAAACTTGACATCGACAAAATGCTTATTATCGATAATCTGCCAAGAAGAGCCGCTATTGGTGCTTCTTAGTAAGCCTTTGTTGGTTGCAGCCAATACGGTTTCGGGGGTGGTCGGACTAATGGCTATGGCATTACAACCCAAACCCGTAGTTGTATGGACGATATTCCACGTGCTACCGCCATCTGTAGATTTGACTAAATCACTTTTTAGACCTACATAAACAATATCCGGATTGGTCGGATGGATAGCAACGGACGAGATGGCGCCCCCCCAATTAAATTGGTTCAAAGGTGTCCAATTGAGTCCTTTATCTGTGGTCTTATACACTTCTCCTGTTTCACTACCGCAAAACAAAATGGAAGGGTTGGACGGAGCCACCGCAATACAGTAAACATTAGCTTGCCAAGGAGCTACCGGTTGGCTAGGCTTGTGGTCGGCTCTCCAAATCGTACGTTTGGGCCCCAAAAAAGACCAAGTGCTATTGACCCCGCGGGAAGTGACCTGACTATTTTGTTGGGTTTCTAGTGCTTTGTAGTGCTTGCGCAAAAGGAGTAAGTCGTGGGTATTCATCACTTTGACCATTCCGTTATCGTCCACAAAATTCCGGGCTCCATCGTACCACATTTTAAAGAATTTGGCGTAAGCATCATGCTCCAAATCTTCTTTTTGGTGTTCCCAGCCCCGTTGGTCATAGAAGGCTTTATAGGCTGAGTCCAGTTCCATTAAATTAACTTCGTCAGCATATAATAATTTTGCATATTCGGGCATATCGGGAGTCGGTTTGGGAATCACCGAGGGATTGATAAAGTGCCAATCGGGAATGGAAAGTGTCGCTTGCGCAAAAATAGTTGGCGACCAAGCACTAAGCAATAGTGCAAGCAAAAATGATAGGGAATACTTCATGTTTTAAATTTTTGTGTAAGTGTAAAGCAATCATTCAGCCGGAATCAATGGGACAGAAGCTGTCCAAATATTTCTGGTGAATTGTTGTAAAATCATGTTTTCTCAATTAGTCTTTGACCTGTAAGCTTGCTTGGTTTTGGAGTGTCAAGATGTAAATGCCTTTCGGCAAAAGATGGGTATCAATGGCGTTATATTTGGCGGAAGCCCAATAAACCATCCCGTCAAAATTTTGACCCGAAATACTAATTATATGGGTGTCTGCTTTCGCAAACGATGGATTTGTATAATGAATGACGTCCGAAAATGGATTGGGGTAGCATTCTATTTTTTGCGCAAGCGCATCCATAATCGCATCCGGAGCAAAATATTCAAGCGCACCTAAATCCGGTTGGTTGTCCCGTGTCAATCCCGTATAGTCATCGGCTACCTTGATCGCTTTGTTGACCAATCGAAAAGGAGCGCTTGGGCTTTGGCTGTTGTTACTATCTGATTCGGCTTCTTGGTTGATGTACCAACGGGTTTGGGCGGTTAAGGCTTGGGCGGCTGGGAGCAGGAAGAATATCTTTTTCATTTTCTTAATTTGATTTTGGTCTTTTGCTAAAGAGTAGCAGCCTTCTTTGGGTAAGTTTGTGTGGTGCTCGAGTGTCCGGGCTTTCGTTTGGGTACGCATTTTTGTGTATTATGTTTTAGCTTTTAGCAGGCTATTTTGTTGTCTTCGTACAGGTGAGTGTCCTAGGTGATTGGGGAGTAAATTGTTATGGGTTAAGTTTGTTGTTATTGTAGTAAATTTCGTAAAATATGGGAGCTTGACTTCAGTGGTGTTAGAGAATACTGAAACTCAAGCATCTTTTTCCCAATTCCATTACCTTTGCACCGGATTTTTGACGTTGGGAGCTTGAAAGTCAATTTGTTAGAACTTTTATCCCGGCACTTTCGTAAAATCCCATGAATAAACAGCCCTATTTATTGCCAAAATCTAAAAAAATGTAACTGTTTAGGTTCCCATTTTCTAACAAAAATTAGCGGGGCTGAATGGTAAAAAAAAGTAACTGTTTAGGTACTCCTATTTTTAAGGCAAAAAATAGGCATTTTTGTGTATGTTGACGTAGGGACGCACGACCGTGCGTCCCTACGTGAGAAAATTTTAGCAAAAACAGGCGCAAAAAGGGCATTTTTTGACCAAAATAGCGGGTGCCTAAACAGTTTTAAAAAAAATTACAACAATGAAAAGAGTTCTTATCACCGGTGCAGCCGGATTTTTGGGTTCGCATTTGAGCGACCGCTTCATGAAAGAAGGGTATCACGTCATCGGAATGGATAATTTGATTACCGGAAGTATGGATAATATTGCTCATTTGATGCCTGAAAAGCATTTTGAGTTCTATTTTCATGATGTGTCTAAATTTGTGCATGTGCCGGGCAAACTGGATTATATCTTGCACTTTGCGTCTCCGGCCAGCCCCATCGAATACCTGAAAATGCCTATCCAAACTATGAAGGTAGGGTCTTTGGGTACGCACAATCTTTTAGGTTTGGCGAAAGCTAAGGGTGCGAGATTTATGATTGCTTCTACTTCTGAAGTTTATGGCGACCCTTTGGTACACCCGCAAACAGAAGATTATTGGGGAAATGTAAATCCCATCGGTCCGCGCGGGGTGTATGATGAAGCCAAGCGTTTTCAAGAAGCGATTACCATGGCTTACCATACTTTTCATGGCTTAGAAACACGGATTGTCCGTATCTTTAACACTTACGGCCCTAGAATGGCAGTCAATGACGGGCGCGTATTGCCGGCTTTTTTCTCGCAAGCGATTCGCGGAGAAGGATTGACTATCTTTGGAGATGGCACCCAAACGCGTTCTTTCTGCTATGTCGATGACTTGGTGGAAGGGATTTACCGTTTGTTGTTGAGTGATTATGATTTACCGGTCAATTTGGGTAATACTTCTGAAATTACGATGAATACTTTCGCCGACGAAATCTTAGAGATCGTAGGCAATCCCAAGGCGCATAAGGTCTATAAACCCCTTCCGGAAGATGATCCCAAGCGGAGAAGACCGGACATCAGCTTAGCCAAAAAAGTATTGGATTGGGAGCCTAGAGTGCCTAGAGCCGAAGGCTTGCGCAAAACTTATGAGTATTTCAAAAAAGTCGTAAAAGTAGATTAAGATGTCTTTTCAGAAAAATATATTGATTACAGGGGGAGCCGGTTTTATCGGCTCCCATTTGGTTCGTTTGATGGTCAACAAGTATCCGGATTATCGGATTATCAATTTGGATGCTTTGACCTATGCCGGTAATTTGGAGAACCTAAAGGACGTAGAAAACAAGCCCAATTATGCTTTCGAGCGGGTGGATATTACTGATTCCGGTGAAGTGCAAGCGGTTTTAGCCAAATATGATGTCGATAGCGTCATTCATTTGGCGGCGGAATCGCATGTGGATCGCTCCATTTCCAATCCGATGGCTTTTGTGGAAACCAATGTCATCGGTACGGTCGTCTTGCTCAATGCCGCCAAAAACTATTGGCAGGATTTTGACGGCAAGCTCTTTTATCACGTGTCAACGGACGAAGTCTATGGCACTTTAGGAGCCACCGGGTTATTTAAGGAGACGACACCTTATGACCCGCGCTCACCGTATTCTGCGTCCAAGGCGAGTAGTGACCACTTTGTAAGAGCTTATTATCATACTTATGGGATGCCTGTAGTCTTGTCCAATTGTTCTAATAATTACGGCCCCTATCAGTTTCCTGAAAAATTATTGCCACTTTTTATCAATAATATCAAACATAACAAGGCGTTGCCTGTTTATGGCGATGGAAAATATACCAGGGATTGGTTGTGGGTAGAAGACCATGCCAATGCGATTGATGTGATTTTCCACAAAGGCGTATCCGGGGAGACCTATAACATAGGCGGTAATAATGAGTGGACTAATATTGACCTGATTTATTTGCTTTGTGACATCATGGACGAAGAATTGGGGCGGGAGAAAGGCGCTTCCAAGAAATTGATTACTTTCGTAAAAGATAGACCGGGACACGACAAGCGATACGCCATTGATGCCAGTAAATTAAAGAATGAACTAGGCTGGGGACCTTCGGTGAAATTTCCGGAAGGACTTATCAAAACCGCAAAATGGTACCTGAATAACGTCGAATGGATGGACAATGTGACCACCGGCGCTTATCAGGATTACTATAAAAAACAATACGACGAATAACTATTTGTCGAGATTTTTATACTTTTACACTTGCTATTCGGTAGGAGGTATTTTTATGTACTTCCTGCCGAATACTCGTTTTTTTACCTTACGGCCGCAATGAAAAGAGCCCCATGATTCTTGGGCTCTTGTTTTTTCGTTGCTTTTTGTTAGGACACATAAACTTGCCTCAATGTTAAGTAAACTTTTTAAGCTGTTTTTAATCATTGTTCTGTTGGGGGTTGCCCCAAATGTATATGCCCAAACACCGGCTATGGCTCAAGCGGAATTAGCCAAACGCGGCATTTCGGAAGAAGAAATGCGGGCTAAATTACTCGAAAAAGGGATTGATATTGATAATGTCAAACCCGAAGAATTACCGGCCATGGAAGCCACCATCCGGGAAGCTATGGCCGAGTTGGAAGCCGAGAAGAAGGCCATGGCCAAGGTCAAAGCTGCAGATGCGAAAAAAGAAAAAGCAGTCGTCCAAAAACAAGTGGCGGATGAAGTCCAAAAACTCTCCTCCGATGCCGCCAAAGATGTGCAGAAAGCCGTGGAAAGTGGTAAAACGGTTGATGAAGCCATCAGTGAAGAAATTTTAGAAGAAAAAAATACCAACGCCCCACCTACCAATATTTACGGACACGATGTCTTCCGCAACAAAAGCATCAAAGTCTATAACCAAGCGACCGATGTGCGTGCACCGGAGACATACGAGTTGGGGCCCAAAGATATTGTGAATATCAGCATTTGGGGGTATTCGGAATTGTCCAAATCTTACGAAGTCAATACGGAAGGCTATATCAAGCCGGATAAGATGGCACCTATCTTTGTCAAGGGAATAACCTTGGGCAATGCCAAAAAACTATTGCGACGGGCTTTCTCCAAATATTATAATTTTAGACCGGATGAATTTGCTGTTAATCTGAATTATTCGCGGACGATTACGGTAAATATTACGGGCGAAGCCATCCATCCGGGAAGTTATACGCTACCGGCCATTAATACGGCTTTTAATGCACTCGTTGCATCCGGCGGGCCGTCGGATATTGGGTCTGTACGGGACATTACCTTGATTCGGCCGGGTAAAGCTCCGGTTAAGTTGGATGTTTATGACTATTTGGCCAATCCCGGGATTGCTCAAAATGCCTATCTTCAAGATGGGGATTATATTCATATTCCGATTAGTAAGAAGGTGGTCTCTATTTCCGGTGCTATTATTCGTCCTTTTCGATATGAATTGACCGGTGATGAAAATTTGAACGATTTAATCAAATATGCCGGTGGATTCAAAGCCAATGCCTACAACAGTAAAATTCAAATCAAACGCTTTCAAGGGCAAGAAGAGAAGTTGATAGATTTGGATTTTGCAAAAGCCAAAAATTATAGCTTACTGAATGGAGATGTTGTCCGGGTTTTTTCTATCCCACAGCGTTATGAAAATTTTGTGGAAATAACCGGAGAAGTGGCCTTGCCCGGTGAGTATGAAATAGAAACAGGGTGGAAAGTCGCTGATTTGGTGACCAAAGGAAAGCTCTTAAAGACTTCTAAGACCGATTTGGCTTTTCTGCAAAGAAAAAATAATGATGGGACTTATCAATTTAAGCGGATTGATTTGGCGAAAGCCTTAGAAAACCATGCTTCTCCCGAAAATATTTTGCTGATGCCCATGGATAAATTAATCATCTATGCGCAAAGTCAATTTGTGGATAAAGCAGTCGTTTCTATTTCCGGCTCGGTCAGACGCCCCCTGAAAATGCCTTATGACCGGAGTAAGGATTTGAAGGTTGAAGACTTAGTTCAGATGGCTAATGGGCTTGCGCCAAAAGCGACGGATTTTGGTTTTATTTATCGCAAGAAAGAAGAAAATAGTAAGGACATTGAATATATTTTAGTGGATGTCAAAGAAGCTGTGGCGCATCCTAATTCGTCAGCTAATTTGGTTTTAGAGCCGTTTGACCGCTTGTTTATCCCCAATAATGACACCTATTTGGATGATGCCAATGTGATGATTTCGGGGGGCGTTCGCAAGCCGGGGGATTATCCTTATGATATTTCCTTGACCATGAATAAGCTGTTGTTGATGTCCGGTGGCTTGCGCCAAAATGCAGACAAACACCGGGTGGAAATCTACCGTATCGACTTTAGCGAAACCCCCATCAAAACAAGGAAGGTAGATGTCACCATCGGAGAAGATGGCTTGGTCGAAGGAGAAGATGTGATTTTGATGCCCTATGACCAAGTACGGGTGAGATTGTTGCCTGATTTTGAGTTTCAGAAAAATGTGACCATTTCCGGTGAAGTGGTTTATCCCGGGACTTATGCCATCACTAAAGACAATGAAAAGCTGTTGGAAATGTTGACCAAGGCCGGCGGCCCGACGGATGAAGCTTTTTTGGCGGGGGCAACCTTGTATCGTAAGCAAGATGGTGTGGGCTATGTTATTTTGCGTTTGGATGAAGTCTTTAAAAATAAGAATTCTAAGTTTAACATGGTGCTCACAGAAGGCGATGTCATCAATATCCCCAAAATGCAGGATTTTGTGAGCGTGCAAGGAGCAACCAAGGTCGGTGAGCTTTATAATAAGGATGTAATCGGACCCAATAATCGAATTAATGTCCCATTCCACCCGGGACGTCGAGCCAATTTTTACGTCGATGAATATGCCGGTGGCACGAGTAAATACGGAAAAAAACGACTAATCACTGTTCGCTATCCTAATGGCCAATTAAAGGAAACGAAGAACTTCTTAGTTTTTAACATCTATCCGAAAGTGAAAAAAGGAGCTACCATCTATGTGGGTGCACAGGCCAAAACAGAGAAGAAAAAAGAAGAAGAAAAAGAACCGGTCGATTGGGGCAAGTTGCTCGGCGATACTATTGCGCAAGCGACGACCATCATCACCTTATTGCTCTTAGTTCAAAGAATTAATTAAAGCCAAAACCAAATGAGTAAAGCAGTTAGAAACCTAGAACCCAAAGCCCTTTGGGGGTATTTTGCAGATTTGAATAGTCACCCTAGACCTTCTAAAAAGGAGCATAAAGCCGTTGAGTTTATCCAAAAATTCGGGGAAGATTTGGGTTTAGAGACTTATACTGACGAAGTGGGTAATGTCATCATCAAAAAGCCGGCTGCCAAAGGTTTGGAAAAGGCGAGCCCTATTATTTTGCAAGGGCATTTGGATATGGTAGCTCAAAAAAATAACGATACGGACTTTGATTTTAACACGATGGGCATCCAAATGTATGTCGATAAAGATGGTTGGGTCAAAGCCAAAGGAACGACACTAGGAGCGGATAACGGTATCGGAGTCGCAGCGATTATGGCCGTCCTTGCGGAAAAAAAGAAAAAATATCCGGCCATTGAAGCCTTGTTTACCATCGATGAAGAGACGGGTATGACCGGAGCTTTTGCCTTGCAACCTGGGCTGTTGGATGGTAAGATTTTACTTAATTTGGACTCCGAAGATGAAGACGAAATGACCATTGGTTGCGCCGGTGGCGTAGATGTAAATATTTCCAATACTTATTCGGAGCAGAGCCTTTCGGCAAAAACCAAATGGACTACTTATAAATTGGTGGTCAAAGGGCTGAAAGGCGGGCACTCCGGAATGGACATTCATTTGGGGCGCGGGAATGCCAATAAAATCTTGGGTAGAATCATTAGAAGCTTAGACGAGTCGGTAAAAGTCAGAATGAGCACTTTTGAAGGGGGCAGCTTGCGAAATGCGATTCCTAGAGAAGCCTTCGCAACCATTGCATTCCCAACATCCAAAAAAGATAAATTTGCGCAAGTACTCGAAGAAATCACTAAAGATATTCGTGCCGAGTACCAAACCACCGACCCTAATCTAGTCATCGAACTCGTCAAGGCCAGAAAGCCGCGAAAGGTCATGAAGAAGGCACAACAGGTTGCCTTCCTAGCTTCATTAGCGGCGGCTTGGAATGGAATTTACCGGATGTCTCCGGATGTTGAAGGCTTAGTTCAAACATCCAATAATGTCGCCAAAGTCACTGTCAAAGGTGGAAACATCCAAGTAGATTGCTTGACTAGGGGGGCGGTCGATTCCGAGAAAATGGAATGTGCCCATGCGGTGAAAGCTGCTTTTGAGTTGTCCGGTGCAACGGTCACATTTACAGGAAGTTATCCCGGCTGGGCACCCGAACCCAATGCCAAAATCAATACCACTTTATCCAAAATCTATAAAAAGAAATACAAAAAATTGCCCAAAATCTCGGCCTGCCACGCCGGTCTGGAATGCGGCATCATCAAAAAACAATATCCCCAAACGGAAATGATTTCTTTTGGGCCTAATATCCGCGGAGCACATTCTCCGGACGAAAGGGTAGAAGTAGCTTCTGTTCAGCGGTTTTATGCCCTGCTGCAAGATGCTTTGGTGCTTCTAGGAAAATAGGAAGGGACGCATGGCAATCCCCACGGGATTTTGGAAATCTCCCAAGATTAAGTATCTTTGCACAACTATTGGCCCCGTAGTTCAAGGGATAGAACAAAAGTTTCCTAAACTTTAGATTCAGGTTCGAGTCCTGGCGGGGCTACTTTTTTATGGGTAAGCGGTTGAGGAAGTTGAAGAAGTTGAAGAAGTTGATTCGCTCGCAAGCTTCGCTAGTTGATTCACTTGTCCTACGGACTTCGTTAGTTGATTCACTTGTCCTACGGACTTCGTTAGTTGATTCATTTGTCCTACGGACTTCGTTAGTTGAAGGAGTTGATGGCAACCTATCGCTAAGCTTGGAGCTTGTGGTGTTCCGGTCTTCATACGCTTGGCCTTTGAATCTGCGCACCCGTAATTTGTTGCTCTATATGGAGTCCAATCCGAACAGTTACTTTTTTTTATTAATGAACTATCCGAAAGTTGAGTTTTGAAATAGTTGGGGAAGTTGCCAAATTTTATTCGTGATGCAGGCCTTCTGTTCAATTGTTCAAGCGTTCAATCGTTCAACTGATTCTCATAACCAATTGATTATCAATGCTTTCAGTTGAACAGTTGAACGATTGAACAAAATCTCCAAACAGAATAAAATTTGGTGGTCTTACATCATGAGAAACTCAATATTTGGAAAGTCGCTAAAACCTTACCATCATGAAGAAAATTTTCTACCTTTTGATTCTGCTATTCAGCTTGAGTAGCTGTTTTATGAGTAAGACGGTTAGGCTGGCCAAGAAAGGGGCTGTTGTGGAGAAGCATTTTGATAAGACCATTCCTTTTGAATACATTAAAGATTATATCGTAATTGAAGTGTCTATCCAAAACCGGCCATTTCATTTTGTGTTTGATACCGGCGCTTTTGTTAGTGCTTTGGATAAGAAAAGTTTGGAGGGGATTGCATTAGATGTAAAGAGTCATTCTAAGATTGGAAGCTCTTCCGGGAAAGCCCAAAAGACGGATATGGTTCTGATTAATGAATTAAATATCGGTGGAATAAGATTTCAGAATACCGGTGCCGTATTGTTGGATATGTCGGAATCTCTAAATGCACTAGGAGGCTGTTATCATATAGATGGTGTGCTTGGCAATAATGTGATGCGAAAAGCTAATTGGCAAATAGATTATGAAAATAAAAAAATTAGATTTACAGATGACATGACTAATTTCTCTGTTTCCAAAGAAGCTTATTCTTATAAAATGAATCCCAAGAAATGGGGAAATACAAGACTGCCTGTCACGATTGAAGGGGTACAGAAATATTATACATTTGACACGGGGTTTGGTGGGTTGATTCTTTCTAGTTATAAATACTTAGAGCAGGTAAAGGAAAAAAATCCAAACACCAAAACGGCCTTACTTAAAAACGAGTTGGGTTTTGATTTGTACGGTGAATATACC
The DNA here is from genome assembly GCA_027009605.1 of Saprospiraceae bacterium. Lineage (GTDB taxonomy): Bacteria > Bacteroidota > Bacteroidia > Chitinophagales > Saprospiraceae > HyVt-613. The sequence continues at coordinate 5,080 of JALVCY010000703.1, read as the reverse complement.
AAAGACTCACAAAGAGCTATTGCGAAGTCTATAACTATTGGAGATTATCAATTGACCAATAAATTGGTGAGATATAGAGAAAACGGCTCTTCTCTCGTGGGAAATAAGTTTTTTGAGCACTTTCTGCTGACGATTGATTCGGATCATCATCAATTATTATTAGACTCCATCTCTGATTTTAAGGCAGATAGCCTAGAAGTCTTTGAGTTGATGCTTCGTCCGGATTATCGACATAATCAGATAAAAGTAGTCGCAGAGTGGGCTGACCACCCATTAAAGGATAGCATTCCAAGTGGTGTCCCCATCCTGAAAATAGAAGGTCACGATGTAGCCCATTTGACAAAAGAAGAGCTGTGTGATTTTTGGGACAATACTTGGGTAAATCTGATAAAGAAGAAAAAGATTACGATAGAAACCGCAGAAGGAAAAAGGGTTTTGACGAAAAAATTGTTATTGTTCTAACGATGAGTCTGCTCCGGAAAGTCAACTCTGCCAGAAATTAAAGCACGGATCAAAATTTTATTTGGCTACAATGCCTAGTGCAGCGTGGTGTCGCTCCTACGGAGCTATATCCCTACTATTGTTAGTCTTACAAAGATGTTGCCCCGATGGGGCTCAGGTATGGGTATTTTGGCTATTTTCTCAGTTGGCAGCCCCGTAGGGGCGACACCTTGTCTCGATCCCACTAGTTATCATAAAGAATCCGAATAAAATTTTGTGGGCTCAAGAGCAAACCACTACTCTCAACTTTTAGGAGTAAACTCATTGTACAAGCGTTCAATCGTTCAACTGAATCTCAGAACCAATTGATTATCAGCGCTTTCAGTTGAACAGTTGAACAGTGAGTCCACTCCGAAAAGTCCACTCCGCCGGAAACTAAAGCGATGAACAAAGTTTTTATTTAGAACTTTCCAAAAGTTTTAAACTTTTGGAAAGTTACCCAAGAACAAACCATCAGACCTTACTTTTCGGAGTAAACTCAACGATGGAACGCCGTTTTTCTGCAGGGGCAAACGGCCGTGCGTCCCTACAAAAAAACGGCGTCCTACAGAAATCACCCTTCTTCGATAGCCTGTATCCCGGGTAGGGGACTACCTTCTAAGAATTTCAGCATTGCGCCGCCACCCGTAGAGACATAGCTTACTTGGTCTGCAAGCCCCAATTGGTTGATAGCGGCCACTGAATCGCCCCCACCAATTAGCGAATAAGCCCCATTTTGGGTGGCTTCTGCTACAGCTTTGGCTATGGAGTGGGTGCCCCCTGCGAAGGCGGGCATTTCAAAAACGCCCATCGGGCCATTCCATAAGATGGTCTTAGAATTTTTGATGACTTCACTAAATTGAGTCGCTGCTTCCGGGCCAATATCTAAGCCCATCCATCCATCCGGGATGTCATCACTTTGAGCCACCAAACTATGGGCGTCTTCCTTAAATTCATCTGCGATGATAGAGTCGATAGGCAGATAAATATTGACCCCTTTTTGGTGGGCTTTTTCTTGTAGTTCAATGGCCAAGGCTAAGCGCTCTTCTTCGACCAAGGAATTGCCGGTGTGGCCGCCATTGGCTCGAATAAAAGTATAGGCCATGCCCCCACCAATAATAATATTATCCGCTAAATCAATTAATTTGTCGAGTAACAACATCTTATCCGAGACTTTTGCCCCCCCGACGATGGCTGTTACCGGCCGTTCCGGATGGTTTAAAAGTTTATTGGCATTAGCGATTTCTTTTTCCATTAAAAGCCCGAAAGTTTTCTTGTCTTTGGGGAAAAAGGAGGCAATGGTAGCCGTAGAAGCATGGGCGCGATGAGCTGTCCCAAAAGCATCGTTAACATAAACATCTGCCAGGTTAGCCATTTTTTGCGCAAGCTCCTTATCGCCTGTCTTCTCACCGGGTTCAAAACGGGTATTCTCTAATAATAGAACTTCTCCCGGTTTTAAGGCTTGAACTTTGGCTTGGGCATCAGGCCCGACAGTGTCTTTCGCAAATTGAACCGGCTGCCCCAATAGTTGACTCAATCTAGGGACTACATGCGCCAAGGTAAATCTTTCTTTATCGATAGAGCCGTCTTCTTTGAGTTTCTTCATAGGACGCCCTAAGTGGGACATGATAATGACGGCGCTGCCCCGTTCAAGCAAGCGTTTGATGGATGGCAAAGCGCCGCGAATGCGAGTATCGTCAGTCACTTGGAAGTTTTCGTCCAAGGGGACATTGAAGTCAACGCGGATAAGTACTTTTTTGTCTTTGAATTTCATGTTTTGATGTTACGATGATAGGGTGAAAGGGGGGCAAATTAGGATATTGAAAACTAAATTTCCAATACCCTAATAGTCCTTTAAAAAGCCAAAAGTAAAAGACTATGGCTTAACAATATCCACTAATTGTGCCAATCTGGCCGAGTAGCCGGCTTCATTGTCGTACCAACTAATGACCCGAAGGTTTTTGCCGTTTAATTCTACTAATGGAGCGTCAAAAATAGAAGAATAATCGCTTCCAATGATATCGCTGGATACAATGGGCTCTTCGTTGTATTTTAGGATACCTTTCATCTTGCCGTTGGCGGCTTTTTTGAAGGTGGCTAGTACTTCCTCCAAAGTAGTTTTTTCTTTGATGATGCAGTTCAATTCAATAATAGAACCGGTGATGGTGGGTACGCGATAGGCCATGGCAGATATTTTGCCCTTAACTTCCGGAATCACAAGCCCGGTGGCAATGGCCGCTCCGGTGGATGTCGGAATAATATTTTGTGCGGCTGCACGAGCCCTCCTTAAGTCCCGGTGTGGGGCATCTTGCAATCGCTGGTCTGCAGTATAAGAGTGAACCGTTGAAAAAGCACCGGAACGGAAGCCCCAGTTGTCCACAATGATCTTTGTGACCGGAGCCAAACAGTTGGTCGTACAAGAAGCGTTGGAGATGATTTTATCCGAAGCTTTAATTTCTTTTTCATTGACACCAATGACCACTGTTTTTACACCGGGACTTTTGGCGGGAGCAGAAAGTAATACCTTTTTGGCACCGGCTTTTAGGTGCAAACCGGCTGCTTCTTTGGTGCGGAAAAAACCGGTGCATTCTACGACGATATCAATGTTTAATTTTTCCCAAGGTAAGTTTTCAGGATTCCTTTCGGAAAAAGCTAAGACTTTGGAAGTGCCCACCTTAAATCCATCTTTGACCAAAGAGATTTTTTTGTCAAAGTGTCCTTGGGCGGTGTCGTACTTTAATAGGTGAGTCAATGTGGAAAGGTCAGCTAAGTCATTGACTGCGACCACTTTAATTTTCTTGTTTTTGGAGAGTTCGCGGAAGAGATGTCTGCCAATTCTGCCAAATCCATTAATCGCAACTCTTTTTACTGTAGCCATATTCAATTTATTTTTGTAAGGTGTAATAGGGCAAATGCCCCATATCCTTGCGGTTAAAACAAGCCATTTTTATCATGACTTGGGGGAAAATAATACTAAGAAACAGTCCCTTTGGAATGCGTTCTTTTTCCGGGCGCAAAGGTAAGCTTTTTTCCAAATAAGATTCTCCTTTTGCCGGAAGATTTAGTGGGGCATTAGGCCTTCTTTATAAGTAAAAATACGTATTTCCCAATTTAATGGAAGCATTTTGTTATTATTGTCGCCCAATCAACTATTCGAGCTTCTTTTTTTACACGTAAATGCCTACCTTTGTGCCTTATTTTGTTCAAAAGACCCCCGTTATTTTGCTTTCGGTGCTTCTGCACCAACTTACCTATGTGAAAATCATGCCACGGTTATCAATTCTTTGGCTCATGTTTACAGATAGCTAGCCATACGATTTGTATCTGAAAAAAAAATAAAATGAGTAAATTTTTGTCTTTGTTTTTAATGGTTGGGTTGTTGGCCTTGCTAGGCGCTCCACTTCAGGCTCAATCTACTTATAAGCGGACGGTTACGGTGGAGTTTGATGCCCCGCCGGCTGATTTTACTATCGATGTCGCCAAGTTAAAATTCAACAAAAATATAGCTTACAGCTTGACCATTGATGATGGGTTGGCAGATGTGTGGAATGTGGCCTTTCCCTTGGTCAACGGAAAGCCCGTTACCGAAAATGCCACGTATGCCGGCATTAATTATGGAAGTGGAGCTCCTTTTACGAAAGTGGGTGGTTACAATACGGATGATGGTTGTGGACATGATGTGCGCTTTAAGTTGGGGGTTGCTTTGAATGCCGGTTTTATTTCGGATGCAAGTGAGAGTCGCCTAAATTGGAGTGAAGTCGATTCTATTTATCAGGCAGGCTGGGATATTCTGAATCATTCTTATACCCATGACGATGCTTTGCCTATTGATTTTCAACAAGAAATAGAGACCAATTCGACGGTGATAAATGATCATCTAGGCTTTTATCCAAGGCATTTTGCCATCCCGGCCAATTTGCCGGTCTATGCCGCAGAGACGGCCAATTGGGGGATGAAAGGAACTTATGGGGCGGTTCATGGTTTTTTGGGAGAATTTAGTGATGGATATTGGGCCGTAGATGATGTTTCTTCTGTGAATACACAATTGCAATTGATGAGAACATCGGTGCCTATTGATGGTGCTTCCGCCAATCTTCCGGCGCTTCAAAATAGTTTTAATAACGTTGCCGCAGCAGCTCAGACTTCTCCGGTTTGGTACAATGAGTACACCCATGCTGTCCGGGCAGAAGCCGGTGTTTTTCCCAATTCTTCTAATTTGGGCTTTCAATTGCTGAAAGATTATCTGAGTTTTATCGAGACAAATTATGGGGATCAAGTGTGGGTCGCCGGCCTGCAAGAAGTGGAAGAATACCTTTATGTGCGCCAAAATTCTGCCATCTTAAACCCAACGGTGCAGGGTAATAGCTTGACTTTTGATGTGGTGTTGGATGCTAGTCAGCCGAATCAGCGGCATTTTGATATTTCGTTGATAGTCAGTGCTTTAGGTGCTAATGTTACGAGTATTTCCGTTCAAGGTAATGAATATGCCACGACGAATCCTGCCACAGGCTTGGTGAATTTAGCCCTTGCTCCGGTTACTTGTCAAGATTACGTCATTTCAGCCGATACTTACTTCAATGCTGACGAGATGCCCGGGCCT
>JALVCY010000702.1 GCA_027009605.1 Saprospiraceae bacterium | reverse complement strand
ACAGGTTTCCCTTTTGTAAAAGGAAACCGTATGGTAACCAAATAAAATTTTGTTCATTCCTTCGAGTTATAATAATAGGTACTTTTCGGAGTGAACTCAACAGTTGAACGATTGAACAAAATCTCCAAACAGAATAAAATTTGGTAGTTTTGCAGCAGAATACTTTTAGCAGTGGACTCAACTTTTGGAAATTCAAATAAAATTAAAAATGACCCACTTACGTCAACTTTTCTTATCCCATGTCGCCCAGACCAGTCCGATGCCTTTGGCCTTAGACATTGTCAAAGGAGAAGGGATTTATCTTTTTTCCCGCAAGGGCAAGGCTTATATAGATTTGATTTCGGGGATTGGAGTCAGTAGTTTGGGGCACAATCATCCGAAGGTGGTCAAGGCGGTCAAGGAGCAAGCTGATCAATATCTGCATGCGATGGTGTATGGAGAATATGTGCTGGCGCCGCAAGTCCAATTGGCGAAGGCCATCACTGATGCTTTGCCCCGCTCGCTCGATTCGGTTTACTTCGTCAATTCCGGGAGTGAAGCCGTCGAAGGAGCCATGAAATTGGCCAAAAAATATACCGGACGCTACGAAATTATCGCTGCCAAAAATGCTTATCACGGCAGTACCCAAGGGGCGGCGAGCCTGATGAATCCGAATATTTTTAATGCCGGCTATCATCCGTTATTGCCGGGGATAAATCACATTGACTATGGGCAAGTGTCTGATTTAGAGCAGATTACAACGAAGACTGCTTGTGTGATTATCGAGCCGGTTCAGGGGGAAGGCGGGGTTATTGTACCCACCAAATCCTATCTCAAAGCCTTGAAAAAAAGGTGTAGAGAAGTGGGGGCTTTATTGGTTTTTGATGAGATACAAACCGGCTATGGCCGGACGGGACACTTTTTTGCTTTTCAGGGATTTGGGGTGACTCCGGACATATTGTTGACGGCAAAAGGAATGGGTGGTGGCATGCCAATCGGTGCTTTTATTGCTTCTAAGAAGGTGATGAAGGTGCTTGCGCAAAATCCTATTTTGGGTCATATTACTACTTTTGGGGGGCATCCTGTGAGTGCGGCTGCGGGTCTGGCCACCATAAAGACTTTGCTCAGTGGGAAGTTGTTGGAGAAGGTGGAAGAAAAAGCGGCTCTTTTCAGAAAATTATTGGTGCATCCCGAGATTGTCGAAATCCGGGGCAAAGGCCTGATGATGGCGGTAGAGATGAAGTCTTCCGAAAAGATGTTTGCAGTGGTAGAAAAATGTATTGAAAAAGGGGTGATTACCGATTGGTTTTTATTTGATGAAAAGAGTTTTCGGATTGCACCGCCATTGATTATTACGAAGGGGGAGATTCGGCGGGTTTGTAAAATTATATTGGAGTGTATGGATTCGGTTTTTTAAACGTCATTGTAGGGACGCCGACATTGTAGGGACGCACGGCCGTGCGTCCCTACAATGTCGACAATGCGGCCGTGCGTCCGATGACGACGACGCAACGCCGTGAATCAATTATGGACGAATCACAATCAATCGTTGAGTGGAAAGGGTGACATTGTTTTCATCAATAAGGGAAAGGAGATAAGTCCCTTTGCGCAAGTCTTGTAAATTTTCCCAGATGAGTTTATTGTCCGCATGTACATTGTATTGTTTTTGCCAAACGGAAGAGCCCAAAATATTGTAAATCTTAATGGTGTATTTTCCGGAAGGCACGTTATCTAATCTAAACATGACTTCATTTTCAACGGGATTGGGGTAGGCTGTTAAATTGGGGTGGGGCGCATGGATATCGAATACCGGACTCACAGGATTGGCTTTGAAAACAACATTTTGGACTTCTTCGGTATTATTATCCACATAAACCTGAGCGATGGGTTCTTTTTCGCTATCGGTATAGAAATCGTAATGCTTTATGGTATCTTTTCCGACACCGGGAAGACTGCCCAAATAGGCGGTGACATCTTTCCATTCATGGTTATATGTGAGTTTAGCGAATATTTTGTTTTGTCTATATTCTGTTGTATTTAATCTTAGCACGTTGTAGGTGCCCCCCGGGATGGTCATATCTCCATAAGCATCTACATAGATGACTTGGTTGTTGGTTATGGAGACACGTGCAGAATCAATACTGAGTGGTAGCTTATCTAATAGAGTATCCGGTATTTGAGAAGCATCGACCGCAAAAGAGACAGAGGACGAAAAATTGAAATTATCAAAGGTCTTGACCGGTGCAGACCGGAACAAAGCCGGCTCATCATAAGGCGCATTCACAAAAATACCTAAACCGACCGGATCATTACCGGCATATCCGATAAGTTCTTGTCTGTCAGCAGTGACATTATAGTATTGTTCGATGGAACCATTGCGTATTAGTACGAGCTCCGCATCGGGGAAGAAACTGGAATTAGCCCCTTGATCTGCTGTAGAAAAGGTATCGCTGATGGTGGTTCCGTCATAATGTAGAGCGGAGAAGTCCCACGTTTGTTCACCTGTTCCTTGCGGAGAAATAGAAGTGGGTGGGTTTTTGTCAATACGAGTGATTAGGATATCACCTGCTTCCACAAAATAGGCGGAGGAGAGCGTGGGTTGAGCCAGTAAAAAGAAAGAAATAAAACAAAAAACGGACGAAAGTAAAGTCTTCTTCATAATCGGAAATTTTATCTGATACCAAAAATAGTGAAAATTCCGGAAAGAAATAGTATTATTGAGTCGATTTGACCGGAAATTAACATTTTTTAACTGATTCTTTCCTTGGAACAGTAGCGATACCCACACTTTGGGGGATGCATGGCTTTTTTTTCGCCTGTTTTTGAGCTGATCAAAATCCAAGTCAACCCCTTCAAAAAGCAAAAATCGTAAATCAGGATTATTCAATCCGGCATGTCCTGACGGGAGTTAAGATTTACGGAGTTAAGAGGTTAAGTATGCCCGGTGGTGCCATGTTTCTGCGCTCCATGGCTATATCGGCAGTTGAAATAGCCGTTACCTTTGATGTGGAAAACTGTTTTGGGAGTCGGTAACAGCCAAATTTATTTGGCTGGTTGGTAGCGCCAAATTTATTTGGCGTACAATAAAAGGCGGCCAACAAGAAAGCCCCCATCTCTCGAATGAATTCAGAAGTACCAAGGAGGAATTCCACTTTGCTTTGGCTTTTCATAAGGATAATTATATCAAATAGCCAAAGCCTAATCACTTCAAAAATCAGAAATCGTAACTCTTCAATTCTGCATTTTCCTAACAGGAATTAAGAGTTAAGAATGCAGAGTTACGATTTAAGAAGTGAAGGACATGGAAAACAATCTGTTAAAAGCAGTGGCTAAATCCACCGACACCTATTTTTCCGGCATCTTAAAGTCATCCAAGAAGCCGGTATTAAAATCACCACTTAGAAATTTTTCATTTTTCATTAATTCTTTGTGGAAGGGGATGGTGGTATGGATGCCTTCGATGTAAAATTCGTCCAAGGCTCGACTCAGTTTTTGGATACACTCTTCCCGGGTTCTGGCGCGACAAATCAATTTGGCAATCATGGAGTCATAGTAAGGGGAGATGGTGTAGCCGGAATAAGCCGCCGTGTCCACGCGGATTCCATGACCTTTCGGCAAATGCAAGAATTGGATAGTCCCCGGACTGGGGCGAAAGTCATTATAGACATCTTCGGCATTGATTCGGCATTCTATGGCGTGCATTTGTGGAAAGTAATCAACACCGGAAATGGCAATACCGGCTGCTGCTTTGATTTGTTCTTTGATGAGGTCATAGTCCACGACTTCTTCCGTGACGGGGTGTTCTACTTGAATCCGTGTATTCATTTCCATGAAATAGAAATTGCGGTGCTTGTCAACCAAGAATTCTACGGTGCCGACTCCTTCATAAGAGATGCTCTTTGCAGCTGCTTTGGCTGCGGCGCCCATTTTTTTTCTTAGTTCGTCGGTCATAAAAGGAGAGGGCGCTTCTTCGACTAGTTTTTGATGCCGTCGTTGGATGGAGCAATCCCTTTCGGAAAGGTGACAGACGTTGCCATATTGGTCACCTATGATTTGGATCTCGATATGTCTGGGTTCTTCGACAAATTTTTCGATGTACATGCCATCATTTGCGAAAGCGGCTTTGGATTCTTGTCTGGCATCATGCCAAGCTTTTTCAAATTCGTCTTCTTTCCAAATAATCCGCATGCCCTTACCGCCGCCGCCGGCGGTGGCTTTGATAATGACCGGGTAGCCGATTTCTTTGGCGATTTTGATGCCTTGTTTGACGGACTTTAGGAGGCCTTCCGAGCCGGGGACAACGGGAACTCCGGCCTTAATCATGGTGTTTTTGGCGGATATTTTATCCCCCATTTTGGCCATTTGTTTGGATGTGGGGCCGATAAACTTTACGCCGTATTGTTCACAAATTTTGGCAAATTCAATATTTTCCGCAAGGAATCCATAACCGGGATGGATGGCATCGGCATTGGTAATTTCTACGGCAGCCATAATCCTGGGAATATTGAGATAGGATTCTGTGGAGCTGGGCGGCCCGATACAGACGGATTCGTCAGCAAAACGGACGTGAAGACTATCTTTATCGGCAGTAGAATAGACGGACACGGTTTGGATGCCCATTTCTCTACAGGTACGTATGATACGCAATGCAATTTCCCCCCGGTTTGCAATTAGTATTTTTTTAAACATGCGCTAGTTTTTCATTTAGTGGACTCTCTGGATTGGTTAGGCGGAGTGCAAGGTCTAGCCATTTGGGTCAACCAAGAAAAGCACTTGATCGTACTCGACCGGAGTCGCATCATCAACCATGACTTTGACGATTTTTCCGGAAACTTCGGATTCGATGTCATTGAAAAGTTTCATGGCTTCTACGATACAGACAATATCGCCCTTGTTAATCATGTCTCCGACCTTGACAAAAGGTGGTTTGTCCGGCGAAGGAGCTCGATAAAAAGTCCCTACGATGGGGGAGCGAATTTCCAGATAATTGGTGGTTACTTCTTCTGCTTTAGCCTCCGCTGTGGGTATTGGGGCAGGAGCTGCCGCCGGCGTCGCTGTAGGCGTCATCATAACGGTCTCTGCTTGAGGAATGTAGGTCGTCGTTTTGTGTTCGTGATAGCCTTTGGTTCGGACGGTCAACTTGATGTCGTCGTTTTCCATCTTAAATTCCGTAAGGTTGGAATCGTCGATTAGCTTCAGTAACTCCTTGATTTCTTTGATGGTCATAATCCTTTTTATTTTGTAACGGTTTAGGTTTCTCCGTTTTTTTTGATAGAAAGATATTTGTGCCGGTTGCAATTGCTATTTCGAAGCGATATAGGGGGGCGCTTCCTAATGATACAGCAACAAGAAAAATGGCAAAATTAGGTGTGCAAATGGTATTTAGGCGTAAAAACTTGCTATTTTTTTACTCTGTCCATATAATTGCCGGTCGCTGTATCAATTCTAATTAAATCACCTTGATTGACAAACAAAGGCACCATGATGGTGGCTCCCGTTTCTACTTCCGCTTTTTTCAAAGCATTATTGGCGGTGTCCCCCTTAATGCCGGGTTCAGAATAAGTCACTTCGAGCACTACATATTGCGGAAGCTCTACAGTCAAAGGGACTTCTTTGACGGCATGAAATAGTACATCTACCACATCTCCTTCCTTGAGTAATTGGGCATTAGCGACCATTTCTTTAGCTACGTTAATCTGGTCATAAGTGTCTTGATCCATAAGATGGAGTCCCATGTCATCCTCATAAAGAAATTGATACTTTCTTCTTTCAACCCTTACTTCTTCAATTTTGTGCCCGGATTTAAAGGTAAAATCGACTACTTTTCCGGAAGAAAGACTCTTAAGCTTAGTCCGGACAAAAGCGGGCCCGCGGCCGGTTTGGAAGCGTAAAAACTCAAGTACAGTGTAGGTATCTCCATTTAGTTCGATACATAGACCGTTACGAATATCTGCAGTTGTTGCCATCGTAATTGTTACATTTTATTCAAAAATCGCTGCGAAGATACGTCAATTATTTGGTAGAACTAAGCGTTTTGGCAACAAAACTAATTTTTTGTGATAAAGTTTCGGTATTCCGGAGACAAGGTGTAGCGGTGTGTCGGCAGCCTATCTCTTAGGTTGGTCAAGGTAAATAGTTAAGAATCAAGGATTTACAATGGTTTTCGTTGGTTACTTCGGTTGAATTCTGAAGAGTAGGAATCGGAGTCTGCCCCCAAAAGTCAGATGTCGCGGTTGGTTCTTAGTGCATACAAAATTTTATTCTAAATGCATGCTTTCGGTTCAATACACCTAAATGCTAGGCATAGCGAGTCCCGTTGGAATTTGCAACGCCGAG
>JALVCY010000701.1 GCA_027009605.1 Saprospiraceae bacterium | reverse complement strand
GTAGGAGACCAAAGGCTGTAAAGCGTGTTTGTAATACTTTGTATAAAGCCCACGTTTAAGGATTCGCTCGTACTGCCGCAATTGTCGTTTCTGATAGTTTTTTAAGCGCCAGAATTCAAATCTGCTCAATTTGAGATTTCCATTTTTATCATACTTAAAGAATCCGTTGCATTTAAGCTCTCTAAACGTGATTTCCCCACTCCGGTCTTTATCAAATTTATTAAAAGTCCATTTGTAGGCATTTGTTTGGCTGTATGCAATCGTATTTAGGAGGATGAGGAGAAGGGCAATTGTGTAGTTATTTCCCATATTTTCCTAGTTTTGGCTTTTGGAAAATTGGGCGGGTTTAGTGGTTTTTATATATCAAAAATTGTGCCGATATTTTAGTTTTACGGGGACGCAGTCGGAGTTTGTCCCCATTAGACACTTTTCGATAATTTGTAATTGGCGTAAGTTGCCGGAAAAACGTATAAACTTAGGCTCATGGTTTTTAGTTAGTTTTTTTCAACCCCCAAATTTGCTTTAAGTTCCGGAAGTAACCGGGTTACCGGGTGGCAAATTTGCCCCCGCCAGCGTCCGCCAGCGTGGTACATGCGGGACATACATACACGACATACATCGTTTAGTTACTAAATTGTTTTGATTAAATTTACAACTATGGTCTTAGTGTAATCTTAGTGCAAAACTAAGTGTCCTAAGTGGTTAGGCCTCCCAATTAATAGGAAAAATCCAAGAACTGAATTGTTATATTAAAAACTAGTTTTTCCACACCACCGTACTCACATTATTCACCTTATCGCACTCATCTACAGCGGAGAATGGGTCAAGTTCTAGGATGACAACCGGCGTAAATTTGGTCATTTTTTCCAAAGATACTTTGATATGACCTTCCATGCTTTCGCCAAAAGCCAAGGTAAATCTCTTTTCGTCAAATATTTCATCAAAATGCGCTCCTCCGGCAATCAAAGACCCTCGTGTCAATCTCGGGATAGAAGCAAAATAGACTTTAACACTCAGATTCTCATACCGGGGATTCTTGCGGTCAAAAGTAAATCCTCCCTGACCATAATTAATCAAATTAAATTTGAGATAAATATTCCGTTTGGTGCTCTTCGTAATCTCCATATTATCAATGACCAAATCAAAACACTCGTGATTGGCTTCCGGCCGGGGCAATTCCCCTATCGGACTCAGCACCTTGTCCGGTTTCTTGGATTTCTTAGGTGTTTTTTTATGTGCAATCTCTCGGGGATTCCGTACAGTTTCCTTCTTTTCAGGGACTTCTTTTTCGTAACTTTCTAGGTCGGCAGTTTGGCTCTTGCTTATATCAAAATCCTTGGCTCTAGGGTTGGTGACTTTGGAGTTTTTCTTTATTTTGTAGGCCTTAGGCGTAAACAATTGGCCCGCACGCAACAAGGTATTCTCCTTAATCAAGCGATCCAATATCAAATCCTTAAATCGGGCAATGCGGTCATCATCAAAGCTTTCGCCAAAAGTAAAAATCACACTAGACATATTCAAATCTTCATAGAGCCGCACGTCTTCTCGGCCGGTATTAGACACGACAAATTTCAACTTAAGGTGTTTTTTCGTGTCGGACAAGACCTTTGCAGAACTCAGATGAATTCGCTTGCCCGTATATTCCAAGCCATTTTGGGCAATGCCCGCCTGCCAAGTCAAGACGATAAGGAGCAATAAAGCAGTTCTTAAAAATTTCATTAAACAGTGTTCTAGTTGTTAATCGACGGCAAAGATACCCTATTTAGGTTAATTTTTACCTTTTTTTTTTGTTAATAGAGTGCAGCCAAATCATCATAGCTAGATTTGACTCATCTTTTGTTCAGTCACAAAAGGACACTATTCAAATTTAATAAAGGGGGATACCACAGAGTAACGGCGGTTTCAACCGCCGAAGTCGGTACTTCCGAATTTATTCGGAAGCCGGGAATAAATTTGGCTGCGACCTAGTCCTTTTAGTTTTAAACTTCGGGTTTACTCCTAAAAGTATTCTATTACAAAACTACCAAATTTTATTCTGTTTGGAGATTTTGTTCATCGCTTTAATTTCTGGCGAAGTGGACTATTCGGAGTAAGCTCAATTTTTCAGCGCAAGCGCCTCAATCAACCAAACCGACTCGATCAATACTTTTTTCCAATGAAATAAAGGTCTCCGTTCGTTGAATACCCTTAATCACTTGGATTCGATCATGAAGGATTTCACGCAAGTGGGAAGTATCACGACAGATAATTTGGGCAAAAATCGAATAAGCCCCGGTCGTATAATGTGCCGAGATTACTTCCGGAATCTCCTTCAACTGGGCAATCACCTCGTCATAATAGGCGCTACGTTCCAAGTAAATACCCAAGAAAACATAAACATCAAATCCGAGCTTCTCATAGTTCACACTTAATTTTGACCCTGTAATGACGCCCATTTTCTCCATCTTTTTGACCCTTACGTGAATGGTGCCGCTGGAGACAAACAATTGCGATGCTATTTCAGCATACGATGTTTTAGCATTCTGAATGAGTATATTCAGAATTTTTTTGTCCAAATCATCTAATTGTGGCATAGTATGTTAGTTTTTTTCTGACAATGAAAAGGTCAATATACACAAAAAAGGGGGGACACGCAAATAGCAATCAGTCTCTACACTTGCCTCCTACTGCGTCTGTATATATTCAAACCGATTTTGCGCCAAAAGTAGTATATTTTTTCTAAAATTAGCTAATAATTAACATAACAAATTAAATACAGCAAAAAAATACAGGTTTTATGCCTTTTTTTTGTAAAAATTGTAGTACTTCGCAACTGCATTTCAGCTTGTTTTCACAAAGTAAATAATGCCGGTAACTTTTTAGAAATAAACAATTGCCGGCATTCAAAGGAAAAAAATATGAAAAATCTACTCCTCCTTCTCGTCACCCTGACTTCGTTTTCATTGGCGCAAGCAGCGGACACCATCCCAACCAATATTTACAGCGGATTAAAATTGCGCAATCTGACCCCCGCCTTCGTCTCCGGCCGCATTGCCGACTTTGCTGTCAATCCCGAAAACCACAGCGAATATTACGTCGCAGCCGCTTCCGGACACATCTGGAAAACCACTAACAACGGAACCACATTCAAACCGGTTTTTGAACATCACAAGGCCTATGCTATCGGTTGCCTAAAGCTAGACCCCTCCAATCCCAACACAATATGGGCCGGCACAGGAGAAAACAACCACCAAAGAGCCATCGGTTACGGCAACGGAATCTATAAATCAACCGATGGGGGCAAATCTTGGAAAAATATGGGCTTAAAAGAGAGCCGCCAAATTGGGATGATAGCCATTCATCCCAAAGACCCCAATACCGTCTTCGTCGCCGCCGAAGGTTCCATTTGGGGGCCTAGCTCCGACCGCGGCCTTTACAAAACCACCGACGGAGGAAAATCTTGGAATAAAGTCCTAAATATCAGCGAAAATACCGGCGTCAACAACGTAGTCATCGACCCGTCCGACCCCAATATTATTTATGCCACTTCCGAGCAACGACGCCGGCATGTCAACATCCGTATCGGGGGCGGGCCGGAATCCGCTGTCTATAAATCAACCGATGGGGGCGCATCGTTCCATAAAATAATGAAAGGCCTCCCCAAGGTCGATATCGGGGGCACCGGCATCGCTATCTCCCCCGTCAACCCCAATATCGTCTATCTCATCGTCGAAGCCGCTCAGGGAAAAGGCGGCTTTTTCCGCTCCGACAACAAAGGCGAATCTTGGAAAAAAATGAGCAATTACTCCACTAGTGGCCAATACTACGGTGAGATTTATTGTGACCCCAAAGACGTAAATAAAGTCTATTCCACAGAGACTTATTCCAAATACACCACCGATGGCGGCAAAACTTGGAAAAAATTAGGCCAAAACAAACGCCATGTAGATGACCATGCCTTTTGGATTGATTCGGATGATACTCGCCACTTTATGATAGGGGGAGACGGTGGTATCTATGAGAGCTTCGATGCAGGCAAAAACTTCATTCATAAATCTAATTTGCCCATCACTCAATTTTACCGGGTTGCGACGGACAACTCCTACCCTTTTTATTGGGTTTATGGTGGCACACAAGATAATAGCAGTTTGGGCGCACCGTCTCAAACCCTCTATTCCGATGGAATTACCCGCGGAGAGTGGGTCGTGCCACAAGGCGGAGACGGATTTTGGCAAGCCATAGACCCGACCGATCCCAACACCGTGTATTCAGAATATCAGTACGGCAATATCTTCCGTTTTGACAAAAAAAGCGGGGAAAGCCTATCCATCAAACCGAGAGAGCGCAAAGGCGAAAAACTCTACAAATGGAATTGGAATGCGCCCTTCATTTTGAGTCCACACAATCACAAGCGCCTGTACATGGCCGCCAATAAGGTCTTTAGAAGTGATGATCAGGGTCAATCTTGGCAAGTCATTTCCGATGACATTAGCTTACAACTGCCTAGAGACAATGCCCCCGTCATGGGCAGATACTGGGGTGTCGATGCCGTGGCCAAAAACGTATCCACTTCCTTGTATGGGATGGGAGTTTCTTTGACAGAATCTCCTTTGCAGGAAAATTTAGTGTATGTAGGCACCGATGACGGAGTTATTCAAGTCACCGAAGATGCTAAGACTTGGCGCAAAATAGACCATTTTCCCGGCGTACCCGCACACACTTATGTCAGCGACATCCTTTGCTCCAAACACGACAAAAATACCGTGTTTGCCTCCTTCGATAATCACAAACGAGATGATTTTAAGCCCTACCTGTTGATGAGTACGGACAAAGGCCGCTCTTGGACATCCATCGCCGGCAATTTACCCGAAAGGGGGCAAGTGTTGACCATTGAGCAAGACCATGTAAATCCGAATTTGCTCTTTGCCGGTACGGAGTTCGGGCTCTACTTTTCTCCGGACAAAGGTCAATCTTGGGTTCAACTAAAATCCGGCTTACCTGACATCGCCATCAAAGACTTAGTCATTCAGCAGCGGGAAAACGACTTAGTAATGGCCACTTTCGGCCGGGGTTTTTATATTTTGGATGATTACAGCCCCTTGCGGGAAATCAATGAGCAATTTGCCAACCAAAAAGCCCATATTTTCCCCATTAAGACAAGCTTAAGATACATCCAAAAGCGCCGCGGCGGATACGGTTTCGGATCGACTATATTCAAATCCAAAAACAGCCCTTTTGGCGCCAATTTCACCTATTACATCAAAGAAAAACCCAAAACAAAAAAGGAATTAAGACTCGAAAAGGAAAAAGAACTCATCAAAAACAAACAGCCTATCCCCCTACCCACACCCAAGGAATTAGAAGAAGAAAAACAAGAAATCGCCCCTTATCTCGTCTTCTCCATCCAAGACGCTACCGGAAAAGAAATCAGAAAAATTAACCACAAATACACAAAAGGCATTCAGCGTATCAATTGGGACTTGCGCCTACCCTACAAAGCCCCGGTTCAAGCACCTAAATCAAAATTCAACCCGCTTCTAAAAGACCAAGAATTCAATCTTGCCCCTCCGGGAGATTACACAGTCACCTTGTATCATGTCGTTCGGGGCCAACAGTCCAAGTTGGTGGACGCCACCCCTTTCAAAGTGATCCCATTCAACAATCAAACAATCCCCAATCCTAATCCGGAAAAACTGCTCACTTTCCAGCAAAAGGTCAATGATTTTGGCAAAAAACTGCATGGCACGCAGCGATTCGTAGCCAACCTGCACAAACGGCTCCAAGACATCAAGCAAGCCATCGCCCAAACCCCCAATTGCCCACCAAGCATGCAAGACACAGCCAACAAAATAGAAAAAGAGTTATTTGAAATAAAATGGAAGCTAAGAGGCCAAGTCCCCAAAGCCAGCTACGAAGAAGTAGAGCCCGCCATCCCGCCCATCAATCAGCGGTTTAGCGCTCTACGTTGGATTCATAACAGTTCCACGGCTCCGGTCACTCAAACCGAAAAAGACCTATTGGCCATCTTGCAAGAAGAATTCCCCCCTATTCTGGATGAATTAAAGGAAATTGCCAATAAAAAATTACCCAAGCTGGAAAAACAACTAGATGAAGTAGGCGCAGGATGGACGCCCGGACGTGTCCCCGAATAAAATAACGGCCTTGCAACTTTAGTTGCAAGCACATAGCAAAGAGCGAAGCGATTTTGCGCCTTAATGGCCTTGCAACTTTAGTTGCAAGCACATAGCAAAAAGCGAAGCGATTTTGCGCCTTAATGGCCTTGCAACTTTAGTTGCAAGCACATAGCAAAAAGCGAAGCGATTTTGCGCCTTAATGGCCTTGCAACT
>JALVCY010000700.1 GCA_027009605.1 Saprospiraceae bacterium | reverse complement strand
TGGTTGATAATTTTCCGAAAGGAATTAGATTTTAAGTTGGCATTTTCGGGAACAGAAGAAAGGAAGTTTCGAGAGATGGTATTCAATTGGGCTTGGCTGACTTGTCCAAACAGAGAAGCCGAAAGGAAAAGACCGAAAAAAAATAGTTGATACCTAGACATTTGCATTGATTTTAGGGGTTTTATACACGGATTAAACC
This sequence comes from Saprospiraceae bacterium, assembly GCA_027009605.1. Taxonomy (GTDB): domain Bacteria; phylum Bacteroidota; class Bacteroidia; order Chitinophagales; family Saprospiraceae; genus HyVt-613. The sequence continues at coordinate 6,129 of JALVCY010000700.1, read as the reverse complement.
GGTCAACCAATTCAAGTCAAAGAAAGTAGTGGCGGTTGCCACCGAAATGATTGACAACCGCCAGTATCTTTTATTTATTCGTAAGTGTTTAGGTATCCCCCTATCTTATGGCAAAAATACGTGGATACCTAAACAGTTACATTTACTCTACTTGAATTTTGAAGCTCAAGTTACTGGTTTTTGACGTCAAATTCAAGATGTAGAGTCCTTTTGATAGGTCACTAATCCGGATGATGCCGTCATTCGTCGCCCCGTAGTCAATCCGCTTACCGGTCAAATCAAAAATCCGGTAAACAAGTTGGCCGTCATCAGAGCTATTGACATACAAAACATCTCTAGCAGGATTCGGATAGATGCTTACATTCGCTTTCGCAAAAAAGGCGCTGACAATCTGTGAAAAGTCAGATTTTCCATCAAAATCTAGTTGCTTTAGGCGGTAGTAGTTTACTTTAGATGGAAATCTATCTATGAATTGGTAATGCTGAATTTTATTAGAATTACCGGCACCGGATATGAAACCAAGTTTCTCCCAAACCAGACCATCTTTACTTCTTTGAATCTCGAAGCCTTGGTTGTTGATTTCTAATGTGGTAGTCCAATCCAAATTGACCGTGCTTCTTTTGGCGTAAGCTGCAAATGATGATAGCTCAATGGGTAAAGGTAGGCCGGCTACATCTCCCCAAGTTGCGCCATTGTTTAATGTGGCATTAGTTCCCGATGCTTCATTGGTAGTAGTTGTACCGGTATTTTCATCAAAGTGGAATAGTGCTGCAGTGTTGGCATCTGATGTGTAGGGGGCATCTGTAGTGTTGGAGTGTAAGGAACTAGGTGTTTCAGCAGTGTTTTTTAGTCTGACTTCATCAATTAGTCCTGCAAAAGAATTATTAGGAGTTGAAGCTTTTTTTGAGCCAATGTATAGGTTGTCATTGGCTTGAGAAGGCCTTAAAGTTTGATTGGTATAAGAACCGTTTGTAACATCAATACCATTTACATATAATTTTAGAGAACCATCTGCGGAGTTGTTAATAACTGCAATATGATTCCATTCGTTTGCCGTTAAGGTCGCATCACCAGATGTATTGAAATATTTAATTGAGCTAGATGCATCATCATAGGCCTGAAAATACCAGTCAATAACACTTCCGTCGTTATTTTCATCATACATTACGATGGCAAATGAAGCGTAACGAGTTAATACCCGATCGTATTCTGCAGTAGATGCATTTGGTTTAATCCAAGCTTCAATTGTGTAATTTGTAGCACCATCCATGAGACCTAGAGTTGCATCATCATTATATCTCACATAATCATTAACTCCATCTAGAGATAAAGAACTTGTATTCTGCCCAAACCCCAAAGCACTAATCCCAAGGAAAAGCATCACAATTACATAGAGTTTTTGTTTTGTTTTTGTCATAATTGAATTATTTTATGGTGCAAAGAACAAAGCATATTCTCTTACACCTGTTTGAAAATATTTTTTTTGCGAAAGCATCCTGAGCTTAATGGGTCTTAATGAAAATGGTATTTTTTAACCCACTAAAACCTTCGACCCTGCGCCCTTGACCTTAACCTATCATCACCATCCCCCATTAGAAGTATTAATTCCATCCGCATTACCCACCCCGCCAAAGGAGTAATTAGGCATTTGCAAAACCTGTAATTCTCTTCCCGGTACAGGGAAGTGCAATGGAGTCCCTTTTTGTAAGTAGTCCCTGCGTCTCATGTCAAAGAAAGCAGTCCCAAAACCGGTTTGAATCAACTCAATGTCTCTTTCATAAAAAATGGCATCCAAAATGTCTTCTTGGGTGGCATCATCAGGAAGTGGTGCGAGTTGCCCTGCGGTGACTCTAGTGCCGGCATTGATGATACTGATTGCTTCGGGCAGGTGCCCTAGTCGAGCATTGGCTTCCGCTCGATAAAGGTCATTTTCAACGACCGGGAAGTCAACGACATTGCCGGCATCACCGGGATTTGTCGTATAGGGGTATCTTGAAAATTCATAATTAGAATAATGCACGTAACCCCGTTCCGGTTTCATATTGTTGCTGGACGCAAAGCTAAAATAAGCATTTAGCCGTGCATCATTAGACGAAGCCGCCGGCGGATTGATTCCGTTATCAGGAAAGCGGGATGGATAACCGGGATCCATCAGATTGATAATTCGACAGTCTATTCTAGCCCATCCTGAGCGAGAAGTGGTGTAATGCTTGTAATAGCAAAACCATTGGTTATTATCAATGTAAGGTGCTAATGGCTTTTGGATACCTTTCTTAGATAAATCTAGTACTTTTTGCCAGTCGGTTTGGTCGTTCTGTGCTTTGTTGCGTGCGCGAAAGACCGTAAATCTTACGATAAAGGAGCGAGCTAATTCAGCCAATTCATCTTCATCGTATTGGTCTCCATTAATCCAAGTATCGGGTAGCTTGAAATGGGAATGCTCACAGATATTGACCACGTTTTCTAATCTTGCGATGGCCGTATCTAGAACTACATCATACGGTTGTGGCCTTAAAGCTAAGGGATCAGTGGTATTTTCAGTGATGATGACCGCTTGATCAAAAACCAATCCTAAGTAGCCCAAAGAAATACCCTGTATGAACTGGGTGTAAGCATCCATGAGTTTATTCTTCTTTTTGCTGCCAAAATCCATCCCGCCCTTTATCTTCTTTTGGATCTCATTCATGTCTTTCAGGATACCGTACATCTTGGAGTAATAGTTGGACGTGATGGACGCATAGGTATAGGAGACATCATTGTTGAAAGGTCTTCGGGGCTCATCTGATAGATGCCACATGCCACTATTGGCCCAAGAGCAAGTGCCTTGATCAGCGGCTGTCCACATCGCCATTCTAGGGGAAACACTTGTGGTTTGGACTTGCCACCATCTAAAGAAACCTATTGAACCAATATTGTATGCATCATCAGGCTCATCAAAGATGTCTGCATATACCGGATTATTTTCGTTTTTAATGTCTAAATCTTTGTGGCAAGAAGATAGCATAGAAATGGTTAGTACTGTCCATGCTAATAAGAGTAGCCAACTGTTATTTTGTATTTTTTTCATGATTGTTTTTCTTTTGAGATGATAAAATTAGAAAATGAATTTTATGGAACCGGAATAGGTCCTAAAATTTGGGTAACCAAAATTATCATAATAATAATTTGTCAAATCGTTTCCGGAAGTGACTTCAGGGTCATAGCCGGTGTATTTAGTCCAAGTATAAACATTCCGGACTTGCACACCCAGTTTGACGGATTTGGCAAAACTTGGAAACTTCTTAAAGGTTTTTTTATCCAACGTGTAGGATAGACTTAACTCTCTGAGTTTCAGGTAACTGCCATCTTCTACAAAATGAGAATTAATCTCTGTGGATTTGTATAAGGTGCTGTAATAGTTAATGGTCTTCTTCTCATTTTCCGGTTTGCCGTATTGGTCAATTTCAGCTGCCTGATTGCCGCGATAGGCATATTGGCGAGTGAAATTATATACGTTGCCCCCATTTTTGTAGGAGAATAAGAAACCTAGGTGGAGGCCTTTGTAGTGAAGGCTGTTATTTAGCGAAAGGTAAAAATTGGCATTACTGTTTCCAATGATTATTTTATCGGCCACGCCATCATTATCTACATCCAAACTGATAGGAGCTTCATCTAAAGTACCTTCCGTCCCTTTTTCAATGACATAGCCATCAGAATTGACTTCATAGTCATTGATGGATTTATTGTCCGGAAGCTGTTTGGCCATTTGGTCAAGAGATTTGACCCAGTCATAGCCGTACATAGCTCCAAAAGGCGCATTGACTGCAACATAAAAAGAGCTTCTAGGCCCATCAAAGAATGCCGGAATATCCAATTTTGTAATTTCTTGGTTGGCTTTATCAAATGTTAAATTGGCATTCCAAGAAAAAGCTTTGGTATCCATAATATTCGCTTGAAGTCCGGCTTCCAAGGACGTACCGGATATGGTGCCAATATTTCTGTACTGGTATTTTGCGCCGGCGTGAGAAGGTACACTGGCTCGATACATGACATCAACGGTATTGGTAATGGCATACGCAGCAGTCAAAGAAAATCTCTTCAAGAATTGCATGTCTAAGCCAAACTCTAATTCCTTAGTGGTAGATGGCTTTAAGTGGTTGTTGGCTAAGGTCTGTGGATACTGTCCGACACCATTGCTGACGATATAAACTTCGTCTTTCCACCCAAACCCGGGGCGTTGGCCGGCAGTACCGTAAGCTACACGGAGTTTCAGCTCTTGTACTTTGGGAATTTTGAAGTCTTCCGTCAATCTATATCCACCGGATACTCTGTAGTATGGATGCCAACGTTCTTCTTCTCCAAAAAGGGAAGAACCGTCTATCCGGTAAAGTCCGGAGAATAAGTATTTGTCTTTGTAGTCAAAGTCATAGATACCAAAGTAATTGATGGTGACATAATCTCTTTGGTATGAATTGGTTTTGATGGTCTCGGGATTGACATTGTTGAGTTCCGGTATGCCTTTGGCAAAAAGTTCTTTGCCGGAAACGGTGAGTGTCTTGTTCCCTGTCTTTTCGTATAGGTAGGACAACTTTAGCTTGTTGGTAAAGTCTCTAATTTGCTTGTTGACATTAAGCGTTGCCTGAAAATCTTGCGCAAATTCTTTATAGTTGTATTTGTACAAGTAGCCCCCGCTAGTCGTGTTTGGGTCGATTAGGTAATTTTTGTCTTGAAAGGTAGAAGCGCGTTTGTCTCTAAACTCATACGAGTACTTTGTCTCAATGTCCATCAATTGATTGATGGTGTACTTGGTCTTGACATTCCCGATGACGCTAAAACGGTGACTCGTCTTATCCGTGTTGGCTAGTGGATAGAATGGATTCTTGACCAAGTTGACTTTCCAAGGGTCTGGAGTAATCAAAAAATCCGTACTGTCCGGATTCTTAGCGAATAAATCCACGTCCGGAGAGACAAAAAGCAAATCTCTAAAAGTGCTGTAAGAGCCCGGGTTTTTTGATGACGCTTGCATGACCAAATTAGATGTGGAGATTTTGAATTTCTTGAATACATTTTGATCCATGTTGAATTTCAAATTGTTTCTTTGGTAGCCATCAGTAAAGTTGATGATTCCGCCTTGTCTATTGTTCTCGATGGATATTAGATAGTTGGAGTTGTTGCCATGACCGGTCAAACCCACATACTCTGTGTGGTAGATTCCTTTTTTGAAGAAGTCTGCTTGATGGTCATAGACATGGGCATATTCTTGGTCGGCATATCCATTGGCTGTTGGGATGCGGCTTCCGCTAATAATTTTGTCGTTATAATAAAAGATGCCTGCATATCGAGTGTAATCATAGTCTGCTGCATCATCCGCAAGTTGGTAGGGGTGGTGAGTGGCCAAATCTAAATATTTAGATATTTTTTGGAAACCATACTCCGAACGAACGGTGATGGTGGATTTGCCAATATCATTTTTCTTACCCCTTTTGGATGTCAAAACAATAACTCCGTTGCCGGCTTCCGATCCGTACAAGGCCGCTGCAGAAGCCCCTTTGACGACTTCAAACGTTTCGATATCATCTAAATTGATGTCTGCTAAGTTGGTTCGTAGTCGATTGCCATCTAAGATGATGAGTGGCTTGTTGCTACCCGTTAAGGATGTGGAACTCCGAAGGCGAACAGAAGCCCCACTTCCGGGTAAACCATTGGCAACCACCACTTTAAGCCCGGCCACTTTGCCCTGTAAGGCATTGACGGCGGACGAAGCATGGACATCTTTGGTTGATTCGGCAGATAGTTTTTCTACGCTGATGGTCAAGTTTTTTTTGGGTGTTGCGGAAGCGACACCGGAGACCACGACTTCTTCTAAGCCAAATACATCTTCTGTCATTGTTACGTCAATGGTATTGGAAGCTCCAACCGGAATTTCTTGTGGCTTCATTCCCAAATAAGAGAAAACTAAAATGGCGTTTTCGGCGGGTACATCAAGCGTGTATTTGCCATCAAAATCTGTGACCGTACCGGTACTTGTTCCTTTGACTAATACAGAGACACCGATTAGTGGCACATCGGTTTCATCAATAACCACTCCTTGGATGGTGCGGCTATTTGTTTGGGCATTCAGATTCACCGCGAAGATGAGTGCTACAAATA
>JALVCY010000699.1 GCA_027009605.1 Saprospiraceae bacterium | reverse complement strand
GTTTACCTTAACTCCCCACTTCTTAGGGGGATTTAGGGGGTTAAAATAAGAGCGAAAACAGAATAAAATTTTGTGGACTCAAGAGCAAACCACTACTCTCGACTTTTCGGAGCAGACTCATAAGCAAAAAAATCTTTATCTTAGCAAGCGATAAATGTTTGCTTAAGGTTGTAAACGGATATTTTGTTGATAATTAAGGTGTTATGAAGGTTTTTTGACTTCTTCTTCTCTTGGGGGGAGTTGTGTTTATACCCTAGTTCTGCCCAATTAACATTCAAAAGAGTTGAATTAACTTGTATGGATACTGAGAAAATGGTAATTTACGGTCGAATTGAAAAGATGACCATTTAAAATTGCCGTTAACCAAAAGGAATCAATGTTTAAAAAAGCAAAGGAAAGTGTAAATTCATTCTACAGTGAATTCATTATTAAAATAGGACAATACTAATACAATGAACCCAATCGCTCATCAACGTATTCAAGAAAACAAAAAGACCAAAGACACTTCATTGGATTTAAGTAATCTGGGATTAAAAAAGATTCCCGGAAAAATAAAGAATCATGTTTGGTTACAAAGGCTTGACCTTTCCCAAAATTCCATAGAGCGAATAGAAGGCTTGGACAATTTGACGAATTTACAATTGCTTGACCTTTCCCAAAATTCCATAGAGCGAATAGAAGCCTTGGACAATTTGACGAATTTACAAAGGCTTTACCTTTCCAAAAATTCCATAGAGCGAATAGAAGGCTTGGACAATTTGACGAATTTACAAAGGCTTGACCTTATCCAAAATTCCATAGAGCGAATAGAAGGCTTGGACAATTTGACGAATTTACAAAGGCTTGACCTTATCCAAAATTCCATAGAGCGAATAGGAGGCTTGGACAATTTGACGAATTTACAAAGGCTTTTCCTTTCCAAAAATTCCATAGAGCGAATAGAAGGCTTGTAGATAATCATTGAAAACTGACCCACCTAGTCATCGAAAACTGACCCACCCAGTGGTTACAGATTACAAAAATAGGGTTTATTTAGAAAAGAGTTTTTTGGATTCTTTAATCCTAAAAGATTCTCCATTCATATTCACTAAAATGGCCTTGTGCGTAAGCCTGTCCACCATTGCGGCAGTAAGGACTTTATCTCCAAAAATCTCAACCCACCTATCAAATCCAAGATTAGTGGTGATGATGGTTGACTTCCTACCAGCCCTTAGAGATAAATGTGAGAAAAGTAGTTCGGCTGCTTGTTTGTCAAACGATATGTAGCCAAATTCATCACAAATAACCAAGTCATACTTCTCAAAACGACTCTCTAATTGTCTCAGCATTTTGGCTGATCTGGATTCGTTTATTTGAGTGATTAGTCTTGGGACTGTCGTAAATAATACAGTATAATCTTGCATACAGGCTTTGATTCCTAAAGCAATTGCTAGGTGTGTTTTACCTGTTCCGGGATTGCCTGCAAAGATGATATTTTGCCCGTCATCGATAAAGTCTAACCGCTCTAAACTTGGTAGCTTCTTGATGGCATCTTTGGGCAACTCTTCTTTTACTAGGTCTTGAAGAAATCTTTTGTAGGGAAAGCCTGCTATTCTAATTCGTTGTTTTTTGCGTCTTTCAATACGTTGATCATGCTCTAATAGCATTAAATTTAGCAAATATTCTTCATAGGGTATCCCTTCATGTGCCGCACTTTTGGCCAGCTCTACATAAGATTTTCGGAAGGCCGGCAACCTTAATTGTCGAGAGAAGTAATCTATTTTTTTGTGTATTTCCTGATTCATTTTATTGGGTTTTAGTTGAAGAAAATTGGTTTTGAACATTGCTCAGTAGAAGGGCGCATTGGCTATCAATCTGCTTCGACATAGTATCGGTCAAAGGTGAATTTGAGCTTGGTTCGTTTTTTTGCGCAAGCAATATTTTTAAGCTATCCAGACATATTGGATGATTCGGTCGGTGCTGGATACTGCGTTCGATGCCTTCTCGCAATTGCTTGACCGAATACTGCTCATCCTTGAGAAAAATCAATAATTCAATAAACATTTTGGGCGTATCTTTAAAATATTTTTGGAAGATATTTTGCAACTCTTGATCAGCTTGCCGGAAGCTAACAGACCCTGGCAAAGCGTTTGGTTTTTTCTTAAGTGTGTTTAAAAAATGGTCTAAAACAAGATAAAAACCATGTCGTGTATGATGTCGGGTATGCGTTGCAATTGCCTGATTATCACTATTGTACACAATTATCTTATTTGGATATAATTTGACTTCAAGCATGTTTCCCACATGTCCTTCCGGAACGGAATATTGATTGGTATCGACTCTAACACAGCTAAATTTGTCCACTCGCAAGGTTCGCAATTCACCGACGTCAAAGGGGGTTGCAGGTACTGGGGTCATTACAGTAATTTCTTCTTGAAATTTTTGCTCAATGCTGTAAGGCTGATCTTTTACACTGCCTTGATTAAGCTTTAGACAGGTTTCTGCAAGTTGCTGATTGGCTTGTTCGAGGCTGTCAAAGCTATGATTTTTTGAAAATGCCTTGCGGCGAACAAATTCTACACTTTTCTCCACATGTCCTTTTTCGTTACCCCTGCGAACATTGCAAAATCTATAATCAAAATGGTAATACATGGACATGGACAACAAGCCATTAGTTGGCAATTTATCCGTGTTGCGTTGCGCAAATTTTTTAACGGCGACCCGCATGTTATCATAAACCATTTGTTGGGGCACGTGGCCGATAGCCAAAAAGTAACTGACATGACTTTGCAGAAAACTTGGCATGTCTTCGCGAAAAAATAATTTGGCCCACCGATGGTTGCTATAGCTCGATGTAAAAACCGCTAAACGGAGATTTTTGATAGTTCCATTTATTTCTAGCTTAGCTGCTCCCCAATCAAACTCGACAGCCTGACCCGGGGAATATTGTTGCTTAATAAAGACTTCGGCAGATTGCTTCTCTATCTTGCGGATGTAGCGATTAACTGTCGAGTAGCTGAGTTGGTATCCAGCATCTTTTAAAGCCTCCAGAATGTCTGTTCCAGCCATTTGTTGCTTGGACAGTCCGGTCTGTCTTTTGCGCTCATTTGCTTTTAAGTAGCCTTTGATTAGCTCCTTGGCTGCTTCATTGAGCACTTTGCTTTTGCGATGGCTACTATTGTACTTGGGCGGATCCGTAATCCCTGATTCGATAAATTGGGGATTGTCCTTTTGAAGGGCAAGCAGCTTTTCATGTTCTGTGATATACCGCTTGACGGTGTTGCGAGAAATTTTAAGTTCTTTGGCTAATTGGTGTTTACTTTTGCCCAAATTGAAATAACCAATTAGGATCTTTTGTTTGTTTATCATGTTTATCATGGTTTTAATATCGACATCCTGTCGATATTTTGCAACCACTGGGTGGGTCAGTTTTCGATGATTAAGGTGGGTCAGTTTTCAATGATTATCTACAAAGGCTTGGACAATTTGACGAATTTACAATTGCTTTCCCTTTCCAAAAATTCCATAGAGCGAATAGAAGGCTTGGACAATTTGACGAATTTACAATTGCTTGACCTTTCCCAAAATCCCATAGAGCGAATAGAAGGCTTGGACAATTTGACGAATTTACAATTGCTTTACCTTTTCCAAAATTCCATAGAGCGAATAGAAGGCTTGGACAATTTGACGAATTTACAATGGCTTGACCTTTCCAAAAATTCCATAGAGCGAATAGAAGGCTTGGACAATTTGACGAATTTACAATTGCTTGACCTTTCCAAAAATTCCATAGAGCGAATAGAAGGCTTGGACAATTTGACGAATTTAAATGCATTAGATTTAGGCAAAAACAGAATCGAAGATTTGCTCCCTTTATTTAATTGGCTAAAAAAAGGAGGATATCCTGTGTTTTGGGAATCTTTGGATTGGGACTTGAAATACGAGCAAACAAAAGATGAATCTTTTGTTTCTTTGGAGTTTGAACTTCCAATCACAGGAAAACTGTATCTTACCTATAAAAAAGGTTTATACTTGAAAGGATGTAATCACCTCAAGCTACCCTCTCCTGAGTGGATACAACAGGGAACACGGGTGGTGATGGATTACCTAGAGGCTGCCGTCGAACAAGGAACTGTAACGATGAATGAAGCAAAAGTAATGATTGTTGGTCGCCCTCATGCAGGAAAAACATCTGCTTCTATCAAGCTTCGAAACTCCAATGGCAAACTTCCGAAATCTACAGACAGTACCAAAGGTATAGAAGTAAAAGATTGGAATTTTGCCAAAGATGGAATCAATTATATTGCTCATGTTTGGGATTTTGGAGGACAAGATGTACAGTATGCAATTCATCAGTTTTTTATGACCCAACGGTCGGTCTATTTATTGGTGGATTGTACCCGTGACCCCGAAAAAGTGGGAGAAACCAGAAGTGAGATTATTTCCAATTATTGGCTTGAAATCATCAAGATATTAGCAAAATCAAGTCCAACATTTTACCTCTATAACCTTTATGAATCATATAGTAAGAATCTTTCTGTCTTTCATAACTTACAACGACTGTATGATTTTTTATATGAAAAACCATTTGAAGTTGACCTCAACAAAATCAGTAAATCTAATGAACAGGGCATACTACCTGTCCGAAATCAATTGCAAGAAGCTATAAAATCCCTACCTAATGTAGGATTGGTATTACCCGCCCAATGGGCGGCAGTAAAGGAAAAATTGACAGAAGAGGCAAAGCAACATTCTTTTATTACTTTGGAGCGGTATTTTGACATTTGTTCAGAAAATAATATTAGGGACAAAAAATCTGCCCTATTGATAAGTCGGTATTTTCATGAGATAGGTTCTATTATCCATTATAGTGATGATGAGTCTAGTGCTTTGTATAAGTTGGTAATTTTAAATAGAACCTGGGCAACGGAAGCTACTTACAAAGTGGTTTTGGATAAAAATATTGAGAAACAAGGAGGACGATTTACCAAAGTTGATGCTCAAAGGATTTGGAGCAAAACGACCTATAAAGATAAAACCCAAGCCTTGATGGAGTTGTTGGAAAGGTTTGAGATTTGTTATGAATTGGCTAATTCTCATCCCAAAACTTATTTGATTCCGCAATGTTTACCCGACGTATATCCGGAAAATATTGATGAGAATTTAGAAAATCCGCTTTCTATTCGTTATGATTATGGGTTTTTGCCTTATGGTATTATCAATCGGCTTACTGTTAGGTTGCACAAATACATTTATGACAGTAAGGTCTGGAAAAAAGGAATGATTCTTCAGAAAGAGGCAGGTAGAGTTGTGGTGGAAGAAGTAAAAAACATCAATAAAGGCTATATCGAAATAAGGGTAAGTGGTGATAAAAAGAATCGTTGGTACTTACAAGAAAGGGTGATGGAAGAAATAGATGATCTCAACAAAACCTTTAATATGGAAGAACGAGCATCTATACAAGTTCCTTGTATCTGTGATTTTTGCAAAGATAAAGAGGATCCCTATCTTCACGATTACAAGACTTTAATTAAAATGTTAGGGAAAAAAATAGATAAGTCTCAATGCCAAAACAAGCTTGGAAATTTTGACATGGTTAATATATTAGATTTAATAGACCATGTGTTTTTTGAACGTCCTGAAGCCGTAACTCAAAGTTTAAGTCAGAATCCATTAGATTTTAGTGGTGCACATATCGAAAAATTTGTAATGGGAGATGACAAAAGTAAAGCCATTGAAGTTAAAGCTAAAGATAAGGCGACGGTGCAAGTAGCTGAACTTGGCGGAAAAAATATCCATGAAGGACTAACTGCACCCCCAATTAATTTTTGGGAATATTTTAGAGTACGTAAATTGATAGGATGGGCAGTGGGGGCATCGGCTGCTGCTATTGTGGCTTATAATATTCCACCACTTCGAGCGTGGGCGGGCTTAATTTTTACTGGAATCATAGGATGGGGCTTTTATAGAACACTTACTTCTGTTGGTAAATATATGCGATATTCAAAATGGGTGCTTATTTTTGGCATGGGAGCGGCAGGTATTTTGAATGGATTACCCGTTATCGCCGGAAATTTTGAAGGACAAATTGGTATAGGGCGTAATATTATTCATTTTCTTGGTCAATGGACAATGGATGAGCAACCTTTGATTACTCTAGTTATTTTGCTGCTTACTTTTTTGCTAAGTTTTTATTTGGTTTATAAAGATAAAGATGGCGAATAATGAAAAAAAACAGAAGGTGAGATTAAAACTGGGCAGAACAAGCGATGATGAAAGCAGGCTTGCTATCGTTGCGCCCGCTTCATATCGCAGCCGTTAGAGGTAACCCACACTGTCTGCCATTGTGTGCACCATTTCTCACCCGG
>JALVCY010000698.1 GCA_027009605.1 Saprospiraceae bacterium | reverse complement strand
ATTTGTAGAGTTTCTTAGTGTAAACTTAGTGTTATCTAAAGTGCTCTTAGTGGTAAGGAAAATGTAATGCCTAACCACTAAGGACACGAAGTTGCCACTAAGAATTCACTAAGGTGTTGATTGTCAATAAGTTAAGTGCCACCTTTTTGTGCAATTTTTTACTCCCGGTCTAAGATATTTATTGTTTTTATATTCTAATTTTTTTCTTTCGTTTACCCTGGAGCTCTCAGTAACAACTTTGTGCTATAAGGGTTGAGTTTGCTTCGAAAAGTCTATTTTTGAGCTCCACAGGAGCAACACCGCGCTGCACCTTACTTCTTACGTTTAAAATCTCCATTCTTGATGGCCTGAAAGAATTTGACCCAAGCGCTTGGATTAAAAATTGACATGTAGTTTGGGGGCAATTGACCGTGGTAGTAGAATTTATCTACTTCTTGGCGCATGGCATAGCTGGTGTTTTCATGAGGGTCACGAACCAGTGCAATCCGGAGATTTTCCAAAGTCTCTTTCATTAAATTTTCTTGGATTTGGACTTGCAGGTCATTGGTCACATCCATGGCTAGAAATTCTTGTTTCAAAAACTTATTGCTGGGCCAAGGATAGACGACGGCTTCCGGCAATAAGATGGTGTCTTCCAATAAGCGTTGGACATAGTTGAATTTGTTGCCGATGATGGTGTCCGGGACGGTATATTCTTGTTGACGAAATCCAATCGCCGTAAAAATTAATGTTTCTCCCGGTCGCACCACCAAAGAATAAAATCCGGCATAATTGGCGTAAGTACCCCGCGGAGTCCCTTTGACGGCAATCGTCGCATACGGCACCGGAATAATCTCACTTTCAGGGCCGGTAACCACTAGCCCGGAAAATTGAATGGCATCCGGCACAATACCTTGGGCACTTAAAGTCATACTGCCAATAATTAAAAAGCTGAATATCAGAAAGTTATATCTCATTAGGTCAAGTTTCAATGCTAATATTTAGGTGACGGAATGCTTGCGTTCGGTCAAAAATAGCCTTTTTTATGCATTCTCTATGGAAAAACGCACAAATTTGTTTTTAATTCCTTGGTAACGGTTTTTTTGGTTCAACTTGCCTATGGCGTTCAACTTGTGCTTCGCACGTTCAATTTGCCCTTCGGGCGTTCAAATGCCTTCGGCGTTCAAGGAGGAAGAGTTCTTGGCTGCCTACCTGTTAGACCGTTGTACCGTTAGTTACCTTTGGTTCAATTTGTGCTTCGCACGTTCAACTTGCCCTTCGGGCGTTCAAATTGCCTATGGCGTTCAACTTGTGCTTCGCACGTTCAATTTGCCCTTCGGGCGTTCAAATGCCTTCGGCGTTCAAGGAGGAAGAGTTCTTGGCTGCCTACCTGTTAGACCGTTGTACCGTTATACCGTTAGTTACCTTTGGTTCAATTTGTGCTTCGCACGTTCAACTTGCCCTTCGGGCGTTCAAATTGCCTATGGCGTTCAACTTGTGCTTTGCACGTTCAATTTGTCCTTCGGACGTTCAAATGCCTTCGGCGTTCAAGGAGGAAGAGTTCTTGGCTGCCTACCTGTTATACCGTTATACCGTTATACCGTTATACCGTTACACCGTTATTTGATTCCCAAGGCAATTCGTAAGACTTCTTCCATGCGCTCGACATAATGGAATTTCAGGCCTTTGATGTAGGCTTTATCAATTTGCTCTACATGTTTTTCGTTGGCTTTGCAGAGAATGATTTCTTTCATATTGGCGCGCTTGGCCGCTAGAATTTTTTCTTTGATACCGCCGACCGGTAATACTTTTCCCCGCAAGGTGATTTCGCCGGTCATGGCCAAATGCTTTTTGATGGGCTTCTCTATCAAAGCGGAAGTAATGGCCGTCAACATGGTAATCCCTGCCGACGGACCGTCTTTGGGGATGGCTCCTTCGGGTACGTGAATATGCAAATCTGTGGATTTGAAAATTTCACTATCTATTTTTAGGTCTTTGGCGTGTGCTTTGATAAAGGAAAGAGCTGTGGTGGCAGATTCCTTCATGACATTACCCAAATTTCCTGTAAGGGTGAGCTTGCCTCCACCGGGATTTTTGGATGCTTCAATAAACAAAATCTCTCCCCCCACACTTGTCCAAGCCAAACCAACCGCAACACCGGGAGGCAAGGTCTCATTGTAAATATCCTTTGGGAAGGGCTCCGGCCCTAAAATTTCGGTCAACATTTCTAGAGAAATAGTGACACTTTTTTTGTCGTTCATCGCTATTTCCTTGGCCGCATAACGCATCAATCCGGCTATTTTTTGCCGCAAGGCTCGGACGCCTGCTTCGCGAGTATAGTTGCCAATCAGCTTGCGCAAAACAGCCACCGGAATTTTTATCTGTGACTTCTTGAGTCCATGCTCCTTAAGCTCCTTCGGGATGATGTGCCTTTTGGCAATTTCTAACTTCTCTTCCAAAGAGTAGCCACTAATGTGAATCATCTCCATTCGATCTCGGAGTGCAGGTTGGATAGAACCGATATTGTTGGCGGTTGCAATAAACATGACTTTGGACAAGTCATACTCGATATCCAAGTAGTTGTCATGAAATTCTTTGTTTTGCTCCGGATCCAATACTTCCAAAAGGGCAGAGGATGGATCACCGCGAAAATCGGCTCCCACCTTATCAATTTCATCCAAGATAAATACCGGATTAGAAGATTTAGCCTTTTTTAGGGATTGAATAATCCTGCCCGGCATGGCACCGATATAGGTTTTGCGATGCCCCCGAATCTCTGATTCATCGTGCAATCCGCCCAAGGATATACGTGCCATCTTGCGGTTTAATGCACGGGCGATGGACATGCCGAGTGAAGTCTTACCGACTCCCGGCGGCCCCCAAAGGCACAAAATGGGTGCTTTCATGTCGCCTTTTAGCTTTAAGACGGCCAAATGCTCCAATACACGCTCTTTGACTTTTTCTAGACCATAATGATCGGCATCTAATACCTTTTTGACTTTTTGCAGGTCAAAATTATCTTCCGTATATTCATGCCAAGGCAAATCCAGCATTAATTCCAAATAACTTAAGCCATTAGAAAACTCGGCCATTTGGGGTGGTGTCCGCTTAATCCTTTGCAACTCTTTGAAGAATGCATTTTTTACGTTTTCCGGCCATTTTTTTTCTTTGGCTCTGGCTTCGAGTTGGTCAAATTGCTCTTGCTGCGGATTTTGCCCCAGTTCTTCTTGAATGGTTTTTAACTGCTGATTCAGGAAGAAATCCCGTTGTTGTTTGTCAATATCACCGCGAACTTTGCCTTCGATTTTGGATTTTAGACGTAGGATTTTTAGCTCGTTGTCCATTTGGTTAAAAATGAATTGAGCCTTTTCTTCCAAATCGTCAAAATTCAGGATGTCCTGTTTTACTTCTACGGTGGTGCTTAGGTTGGACGCAATAAAATTCAATAAAAAACTATCGATGGTAATATTGCGAAGCATGAACATGGCATCATTCGGAATATTGGGCGAAAGATCAATAATTTCTTTCGCTTTGTCCTTGATACTGGAAATCATGGCCTGAAATGCCGGGCTGTTGAGATGTGGTTCGTACTCACGCGGGACAATGACCCCTTCCAGATATGGATTTATCTGAGTTAATTTTTTGAGTGTAAATCTTTTTTTACCGCGGATAATGGCGGTTTTACTTCCATCCGGCATGGTCAACATGCGTTCGACAACAGCCAGTGTTCCAATTTTGAACAAGTCGTCGGCCGTAGGCTCTGCAACCAATCCATCCTTTTGCGCCAGCACGGCAATATATTTGTTGTCGGCATAGGCTTTTTCGACAGCTTTGACAGATTTGTCTCGACCAATATTGATCGGAGAAACTATTCCGGGGAAAAGCACCGTATTTTTTAGAGCCAAGACAGGTACTGTATCAGGAAAAATCTCCTTGCTTTGGGAATCATCATCTTCATCAAGATTAAACAAAGAAATCATTTCCGGCTCGTCTTCTAAGAGGTGTAATTCATTAAAGTTGTCAAACATATATTTTCGGCGAAAGCCGTATTTTGGTCAAGAATTTGGGTGATTTTGGATATTATCTCCACCCGACAAAATGTCGCTAAATTTACTACACCCTTTCGGGAAAAAGAAGCTCAATGATTATGCCAGTCGAGTTTTCGTGCCAAAACCGGAGAAAGTACCGAGAAAAGAAGCCAAGTCGGCTAAATTTCTCGCAATAGCTTAGACAGATTGGCAGGAAAGATAGGGTCGAATTAACCCGTCTTAGACTTCCGCCAACTCTTCTTCATCTTCCACGGCATCAATTTCCACCTTTAGGTTATTAATGATAAACTCTTGCCTTTTGGGGGAGTTTTTGCCCATATAATATTCCAAGATGGCATCAATGCTGTCTCCTTCCACCATGTTTACGGGATCCAAGCGCATATTTTCGTTAATGAAATCTTCAAATTCATTGGGGGAAATCTCTCCTAATCCTTTGAATCGTGTGACTTCGGCCTTGCCCCTTAATTGTTGAATGGCCTCCTGTTTTTCTTGTTCGCTAAAACAATAGAAGGTCTTTTTCTTGTCTCTTACGCGAAATAAGGGCGTATCCAAAATGAATAAATGCCCTTCCCGTATCAAATCCGGAAAAAACTGTAAGAAAAAGGTCAATAACAATAGCCGGATATGCATCCCATCGACATCGGCATCGGTGGCAATGACGACTTTGTTGTAGCGCAAGTTTTCGATACCGTCTTCGATATTCAGGGCGTGTTGGAGCAGGTTGAGCTCTTCGTTTTTATAGACGATTTTCTTGCTCATGCCGTAGCAATTCAATGGTTTTCCGCGCAAGCTAAATACGGCCTGCGTGTCCACATCCCTTGCCTTGGTAATCGAACCGCTTGCCGAGTCCCCTTCCGTAATAAAAATAGTGGTATTTTGTACCTTTTCTTCAGGGCCCTTTTTGTCAAAATGGTACTTGCAATCCCGAAGTTTTTTGTTGTGGATTTTGGCGGCTTTGGCTCTGGTATTCGCTATTTTTTTGATGCCGGCAATTTCTTTCCGTTCTTTTTCAGATTGGACAATCCGCTTAAGCAATGCGTCTTTAGTCTCCGGAAATTTATGCAAATAATTGTCTAAATCCTTGCGCATAAAATCCAACATCCAAGTACGGATAGTCGGAGAATTCGGGTCGGCAGAGATATTGGTAGAGCCTAATCTTGTTTTGGTCTGGGACTCAAAAACGGGGTCTTCAATCCGGATGCTGACGGCGGCAATAATGGAGCTTCTCACGTCTTTGGTGTCAAAATTTTTGCCGTAATGATCCCGTATCGTCTTGACATAGACTTCTTTAAACGCATTGAGGTGCGTCCCGCCTTGGGTGGTGTGTTGGCCATTGACGAAGGAATAATATTGCTCACCGTAATGCTCCCCGTGGGTGATGGCCATTTCGATATCATCTCCCTTGAGGTGAATAATGGGATAGCGAAAGTGCTCGGATTGGTTTTTACGCTCCAAAAGGTCTTTTAGTCCGTTTTTGGATTGTAGGATTTTGCCGTTGAAGCGGATTTTTAGGCCGGAATTCAGATAGGCATAATTCCAAAGTAGATTCTCGACATATTCATTGACAAAGCGATAGTTTTTGAATAGACCGGAATCGGGTTTGAACCGGATGAGCGTGCCGTTTCGTTCTTTGGACTTGGCGATTTTTTTATTGGCGGTGATTTCTCCTTGGTTAAATTCAGCAGTTTTTTCTTTTCCTTCCCGAAAAGAACTGACTAAGAAGAAGTCCGAAAGGGCATTGACGGCCTTAGTACCGACCCCGTTTAGACCGACTGATTTCTTAAAGGCCTTGGAATCGTATTTTCCGCCTGTATTGATTTTGGAGACACAATCGACTACTTTTCCCAAGGGGATTCCGCGTCCGTAATCCCGCACTTCGACGACTCCGTCTTGGATGGTGACTTCTATTTCCCGTCCGTTGCCCATGACGAATTCGTCGATGGAGTTGTCAAATACTTCTTTGAGCAGGACATAGATACCGTCGTCGGGGGTGGAGCCGTCTCCCAGCTTTCCGATGTACATGCCGGGACGCATGCGTATGTGTTCGCGCCAATCTAAGGAGCGAATATTTTCTTCTGAATAGGTTGTTTTTGCCATCTTCTCGAGTTCTTTCTTTTGAAATGCAAATATACGTAAAATTATTTATAAATGTTTTTGGTTTTATTTTGCAATGATTTGGTTTTTTGGTCTTTAGGGCGCAGCAAGCTGCTTTTGGTCTTTGGCTTCGGAGTGGGTTGCTTTTTACTTCATCATTCGATATTCGGCATTCGATATTCGATATTCTGTTAGTTGAGAAAGTTGAAGAAGTTGATTCGCTCGCAAGCTTCGCTAGTTGAAGAAGTTGATTCGCTACGCTAGTT
>JALVCY010000697.1 GCA_027009605.1 Saprospiraceae bacterium | reverse complement strand
TGAAGACTCAAATTCCGGTATTTTTTTGATGTCTATTGCAATTGTACGGCGTTCAAATTGTGCTTTGCACGTTCAATTTGCCCTTCGGGCGTTCAAATGCCTTCGGCGTTCAATGGGAAAAAGCTCTTGGCTGCCTTCCTTTCACCTTTAATCCTTCACCTTTTACCTTTAACGGCGTTCAAGGGGTAGGAGTTCTTTTCTGCCTTCCCGTTACACCGTTACACCGTAACACCGTTACACCGCTAATTCATTTTTACTCCCCGGTTTTCACAAACCTAAAAACCGAAACCTGAGTCCCCGAAATAATCCGGATAAAATAAACGCCGGGAGCCAGATTGTGGACATCCTGCCGAAGTTGATGTTGGCCGGCAAGTAATAGACGAGTTCTAACACTTTCGTGCAACCGGCTTCCATGTGCATCCACCAACTCTGTACGAATCTCCATTTTTTGCGCAAGCGAGAAAGATATATTTAATTGGCCGGACACCGGATTGGGGTAAATCTCTAATTGCGAAAGCGGCGTAGTTTCTGTTAGCGCATCCGGTAGCTTATAAATGGATAATTCCAGATGCACGATACTATCGCAGCCTATCGCCGATGTCAAAGTATCCACATAATGACCTGCTTGGGTGTAGGACGAAGCACCAACTACATAGGTTTCTCCCTGTTGAATGGAGTCCATAAGAAACACTTCTTTGGGAGCTTCAAAGGCCAATTGAATGTGCACAATCGTGTCGCATCCATTCGGATTGGTAAGGGTGAAATTTCCGGAAGGATTGGACTCATTAAACACTAAGTCATTGATAATCAAGGAGTCCCCTTGACAAAGCGTCTGATTAATATGGATATTCTGAAAGCCGTTGACCAAGAAGTCAACCGTAGTCGTGTCACTGCCAAAATCATTGGTTGCGATGTGCTTCACTTGGTATGTACCGGCATTTTGATAGGTCACATAGGGGCTTTGCTCGGACGAAGTGGCGGGCGTCCCCCCTTCAAATTCCCAATAATAAGTCGTCGGATTATTGAAACTATTGTCAATAAAATGTATGGAAAAAGGCTCTTCACAGCTCTCCGTTATGGTGAAAAACTGGGCTTTCGGGGGCGCTGTAAGGGGAATCACAATCGTAATCGTATCCGATTGGCAATTGTTTTTAGCAATTAAGCGGACAGTATAATTGCCATTCATATTGTAGTGATAGGTCGGGTTGACCGGGTGGTAAGTACCCGTATTGTCACCAAAATCCCAATCATAAGTCGCGGCATGGGTCGAAAGGTTGGTAAACTCTACCGTATTGCCATCTATTTCGTAGGAAAAGTTAGCCGTAGGAGACGGCATTATGGTGACGTACTTCGTGTAGGTATGACTTCCGGCGGCATTTGTAGCGGTCAATTGTACAGGATAAGTACCGGCAGTAGAAAAGGCAACAGCCGGGTTCGTTTGAGTCGAAGTGGCAGGATTCCCTTGCGGAAAAACCCATTCATAGGATGTGCTGTTATCGGAAGATTGATTGGTAAATTGGATGGGTTCTCCAATGCAGCCTTCATTGACGTTGTGCGTAAAATAGGCGATTGGGGGTTGGATTAAATCCAAACTTTCTACATAAAAAACGGGACTACCGGTCAAGATGACATCCGGTGAAGTAATCGTATCTGTCGTACCCGTATAGGCATAATGCCACGGTAAGGCGTAAAGTGTGCCGGGAAACAGATTGCCCGGAAAACTATAATTGGCTTGCGAAAATTCCTGCATATCGTCTTTCGTCTTGGCCCACAACACAAAAATGTGATGACCGTTGGCATCTATAAAAGCGGCTCCGTTCATCGTAGAATCTAACTGAAGTTGGGTGGTCAGGCTTTCGGAGTAAGTCGTTCCATAAAGCAAGTCGGAAACTGTTTTATAGGCGCTTCCTTCATTGTTTAGGGTCATTTGGTAGGGGACGGTGCCATCCAAATTTTTGTAAAGCCCCATGGCATCCATCGGGTCGGCCGGATTGGGACTTCTCTCGAATACAGAGAAGATGTCCAACTGGCGAATATCATTTTGGATACAACTCACATAGGCTTTGATGATCCAATTGACCTGCGCCATGTCGGAACCAATGTATTCGTCAAATTGAATCCTAGGCAAATTGGCTTCACTGATAATCCATTCCTTGGTGGGGAAGGTGGTGCCGTTGTATCCATATTTGTCAAAAACGGCTTGAAATTCATTTTTTACCCGAAGAATTCCACTCACGGCTGCATCCGAATGCCGGTCATAAGCCAATCCCCCGATATCTCCATCGTAGTGAGAAGTACTTCCGTCAAAATGTGGAAAAGATTTGATTCCAATGGCATCAAAATAAGCGCCGCCTTTGAGTTCGTAACCCGGTGCTACGCTACCATCTAAAGGGTTGTCTGTATTGCGAAGTACGGCATCTAAAAAGCTTGGAAATGCCAATCCCGGAATCGTCACATAGGCATCCGGATCGTAGGTTTTGATGATTTCGTAGGCGATGCGTAGCATGCGGTTGTAATAAAATATGGGCGCTCCCAATGCCATGTCGCAGGGGGCCGGATTTTCATCCCACCAATTGCCTAATTGACCCGGTGGAAGCCAGCCTTTCTTTCCGGTTTCGTCAAAATCCGGGCTGTTAAAAATTTCCCAATATCTGACGTAGTCCTTGTAGTGGATGACCGTTTTGTAAACGTAATTGGCAAAGTAATTCTCATCATTAATGGGTGTTCCGTCGGAGCCGTCATCCCAAATATCCAAATACATATTGGCAAAGATAGCGGATTGCTTATGGGGACAATATTGGAAGGAATCCAAAGACGCAAAGGTGGGTGTTCCTAGCGTAATTGTATTGTTGCGTATATCCAAGTTGTCATAATGCTGAAAAGCATCCACTCGAATGTCATAGCCCCAAAAATCTAAAAAATTCTCGCCCAAAATGGTTCTAAAAGATTTAACTCCGGCGCCTTTTTGTCCTAGGCTGATGTTGCCGGCGGCAATATCAGCGATTTGGCTATCTGACCAGTTGGGCGATGTCTTTAAGTTGGCGCCCGGCCGAAATTCATGGGTCAAATGCAAGACCGAATCTTGAGCCGTAAGGGGCAAGTCTGTGCTATTGGGGGCATGGACAGCAATCGTTTGGGTGAAGTCATTTGTGCCGCATTGGTTGGTGGCGGTAAGGGTGACGTCGTAGTTGCCGGAATTATAAAAGACATGGGTCGGGCCGGGCAAATCCGTGGTCGTGCCGTCGCCAAAATCCCATTCAATGGATTGTGCATGAATCCAACCGGTTAAGGAATCAATTCTTAATATGGGGCCTGTTAGGCTGGTCTCAAAATAAGGGGTTGGGGGGCTTTCTACGATAATTTTTTGGGTTTGTCGAGCGATGGTGTCTCCGTTAGAATTAAAAATTAAACACGTAACTGCATGAGTTCCGGCTTGCGCAAATTGGATAGTAACCGTTGATAATGTGGAAGTTGCAGGTGTGCCCCCTTGAAAAATCCAAGCTTGACCGGCTGCACCCGTAAAGTTAGCAGTAGAAAATTCAATCGGGCTGTTTGCACAAAATGATTGGGTATTGGTCTCAAATATTTGTTCTGAAAAGAAGGTAGGTGTTGCCGAAAGAATAATGTTAGAAAGCCCGGTAGTCGTTATTTGGTTGGTGCGGCTAAAGTCCCATTGGTAGGCATTTAATTGGGCAAAACCAAGATTGGCCGGGAAGGAATAATTTGCGGAAGCGAACTCAGATTGGTCGGTGGTGGTTTTAGCCCAAAGGACGTAGGTGTAGTTGCCGTCACTGTCTTTAAAGGCTGCGCCCCGGATGCCTTGCGGCAAATTCAGTTGAGCCAACCGGTCTTCATCCAAAGTTTTGTTAAATAGCAGTTGGGTCGTGGTTGCTAAGGCAATTCCCTCGTCTGTGGGCAATTGATATTCGGGTTTTTGGTTGTTGAATTTTTTGTATAGACCCATGAGATGGAACTCATAATAGGCGCCATCATAATCAGTGTCTTCGGATATTTTGTAATAGTGCATTTGGGCAATAGAATCTCTGATACATTCGATGAAAGATTTGATAATAAAATTCTTTTGAGCTTCATTAGAGCCGATAAAGTCCTTGAACTCTTTTCTCGGAAGATTGCTTTCGGTGATGATCCAATTTTTTTTGGGATAGGTCACGCCGTCATAACCGCGGGCACTTAATACGGATTGCATGGAGTCTTGTGTGATGCCCAGCCCGTCGGCGGCAGCATCGGAGTGTCGGTGATAGCTCCAAGATTGAGTATTGTTATCCCAAGTACGGAGACTTCCGTCAAAATGGGGATAAGCGTGGTAGCCCATCACATCAAAGTAGGCGCCCCCGCCAAGTGGATAATCGGGGGTGGGGGAGCCGTCAACCGGATTATCTGTATTGCGTAAGATGGCATCCAAAAAACTGGGATAGCCCGTCCCGGAAACGGTCACATAAGCATCCGGGTCAACGGATTTTATGACTTCGTAGCTAATTCGCAACATACGCACATAATGCATGATGGGGGCGTGGAGCTTATAATCGCAAGGATCCGGGTTGTTGTCCCACCAATTGTCCGGAGCTCCCGGCGGCAAAGAGCCTAGCGCACCTGTATAATCATATCCGGGCTCATTCCAAATCTCCCAAAAACGAACGTAATCCTTGTAAGTCGTCACCAAGTCATAGATATACTTTGCATATATATTGTCATCATTGATTGGAGTGCCATTAGCGCCGCCATCCCAAATATCCAGATACATATCTTTAAAAAGTGTAGAATGGACGGTGGGGCAGTAGTACTGTTGATCTTGGTGCTCTTCTGTAGGGAATCCTACAATGACCGTATTTTCTTTCAAGCCTAATTGGTCATAGAATTGATAGGTGTTGACTCTTGCGTCAATGCCATACAAGTCCGTAAAAGACTCAAAAAGTCCGGGTCTGGCCGCTTTGACGCCGACTCCTTTGATTCCTTTGGCAGGGTTGCCGGCGGCTAATTCTGCTAATTCTTCATCCGAATAGGTCGGATAGGAGCCAAAGTTGATGCCGGGACGGAAAACGCCATCATAAGGCGTAACTTGGTCGTTAGCGGTGTAGGAGACTTGAGCGGAGAGTAGAAAAGGGGTTAATAGGCATACTAAGAGAGTAGCATATCTGTAGAACATGCGCATAGTGTTTCGTGTAATCAATATTTGAGATTCGGAGCACCCAAAGGTAGTAGGTTTCCTATTGATAGTCAAGCTTAAGCCATAGTGCTACAATAATTAAAGATGGATTGTACTCAAAAGTGGGGCGGGGCGGCAATGGCTGGACAAAAAAAAGCGACTTGTCAAGACAAGTCGCTTTTTTCTGCAGAAGAAGGCTTTAGTTACTTCCGCCTAGAAGCATAAAACGCGAATCTGTAAAAGTTTGGATTTCAAGAACTAGGTTGTCCGAAGGAAAATGGGACAAATCAATCTCAAAAAGACTGTTGACCGGTAGTTCGTAAACATTTTTCTTGACGAATACATCCCCATTTTGATTCAATACTTGGATGCATTTAATGTTAACAGGAATTTCATTAAAGTCAATGAACACCTTTCTGTTGTCTGTACTTTGGTAAACTGCATCTTGAAAAGTAGATGAAGCAATCTCATAACCAAAGGAGGATTGAGTCTTGGAGTTCTTTTTTGTAGGAGGGTCAAAAGCAAAAGCTTGAGCCGTTGTGAAGATTAAAAAAGCTCCAAGGATAAAAGAAATGTATTTCTGCATTTTCAGTGAGATTGAGAGATTTAGTTTGGATAACAAGAGCAAAGTTAGAATTTATTTCGTTTTAATTCAAATTTTTAACGCTTTTTTTTGGATTTTAATTTTGATTTTGGGTGGTTTCTTGTGTTAATTGCAGTGTTAATTTGGCGGTCACAGAATTATTATTGGTTTTAAGCTGGTTTTGTGTGTATTTATTTGGACAGAATATTATTCTGTTTGGGGGCAAAAAGGGGGGAGATTTTTTATTTTTCTTTGGCAATATGCTTGATTGACAAATTTTTCTACTATTTTAGGCGCTTTCATACCTTTTTTATGGTAGGTTTTATGGTGACTGAAAAGCAATAAAATAGGGAGATTCGAGTTATTTAGCATTAAAATGAACGAAATGCAAAAAAAATACGGAATAAAATTGGCCGGTTTGGTCGTTGGAGCTGTTTTAGGCTTTGTTTACCAACATTATTGGGGATGTACTACCGGCTGTGCTATACGTTCTTCTGCGCCTTTGATGACTTTGTTTGGGGCGATTATGGGGTATTTGGTGGTGGATATTGTTGAGGACTGGCGGGGGTAGGTTTTTGGGGGATTGCCTTCGGCGTTCAATTTGTGCTTCGCACGTTCAAATTGTCCTTCGGACGTTCAATTGCCTTCGG
>JALVCY010000696.1 GCA_027009605.1 Saprospiraceae bacterium | reverse complement strand
AATACTACCTTTTTGTGCAGTTTTTACTCCCGGTCTAAGATATTAACGGTGTAGCGGTATAGCGATATAACGGTGTAACGGGTAGGCAGCCAAGAAATCTTGCTATTTGAACGCCGAAGGCAATTGAACGTGCGAAGCACAAATTGAACGTCCGAAGGACAAATTGAACACCAATATATTGAATCCCAGTACTTTCGACTGAACAGTTGAACGAACGATTGAACAAAATCCCCAAACAGAATAAAAATTGGTGGTTTTAAATCAGGATCCTTTTCGGAGTCAACTCAACTGTCGAACAAAACTCCGACAAACTGTTAATCTTCTCTTCCCTTCAAACAAATCACCCCAAATTCTGTTAAATACGAATCCGTGTAAACACAAGAAAAATGAATCGTTCCATATTTTTTAAATTTTTTTTATCTTGGTCATGGCTGCTGTTTTTTTCCGGCCATGAGACGCCGGTGGATACTTGGGAACTAAAAACGAAAAAAGGAAATATCTCCATCTACACTAGAACCACCCCCAAATCCAGCATCAAAGAAGTACGAATTACAACCCAAATCGACGGTACACTCGACCAGCTACTCACCGTCTTGGACGATGTACCCAACTTCAAAAATTGGGTCTATCGCTGTACCCATTCTGACCTGCTAAAAAAGGTTTCTGACGATGAGTATTATTATTATAATCGAACTGATTTTCCATTTCCATTGAGTGACAGAGATGTCATTATCCATTCAAAAACATGGACAGTGCCCGGCACTAATATCGTCAAAACCCACGCAGATGCTTACGCAAAAGATGACCTATACAAGGTGCAAAAAGGTATCGTCCGTATTCAAGTCCTAGAATATACTTGGACTTTCACCCCGCTCGATAATGGCAAAGTAGATATCGACTACAATATCTTGAGCGAACCCGGCGGTGTCCTACCTGCTTGGGCGATTAATTTGGCCATCACCAAAGGCCCTATAGAAACCATGGAGCGCTTGAAAAAAGAAATGGCGGCTAGATATTGATGTCTTCATTTCGGGATTCCGGTGTAATGGTGAGTTTACCCGGGAAGTTGGTTGTAGTGGTTTGTTCACCGCTTTAGTTTTTGGCCAAGTGGACTTTTCGGCGCAGGCTCAACGGATTATCGGCATGAGGACTCGTTGGTTAAAACCAACGGTAAAACAGGCGCAGACTTGGATTTCGGGTATCTCTTTAATTTCATTTTCTTTGCTTTTACCGTCTGCTTTAGCTTTTACCGTCTGCTTTAGCTTTTACCCTCTGCTTTAGCTGACAGACCAAAACTAAGTGGGAAGCCGGCTTTAGCCGCATTTTTTCCTAAAAACTTACGCCCATTACAAATAATCGGAAAGGGTCAATGGGGACAAAACCCGACTGCACCCACTACATATTGATTTTCTTCATTATGACTTGTGTTTGTAGGGTAGGTTAACAAAGCGCAAACAGCTAAGGATCAGCAACTTATAAAAGAGACCGTTTCAGCCGCAGCAATTTCTTACATGAGTTCTACATGCCAATAAATAGAATTAGTCAGCGCTGTTATTTTGTGTTTTCAGTTACCATTCGGCGTAAAAATGCACTTCCTTATATGCGCCTTACCATTTAGGACACTTAGTTTTGCACTAAGATTATGCTAAGGTGGCTTAGTGCAGTCTTAGTGTTTTCTACGTGTCCTTAGTGGTCAGGCTGCTCCATCATTAGATTTTCCAAATAAGAAATTACTACTTCAGGCGTCATCACAACAAAAACGGGTTTGCCCGCCCCTTGGGGTGTGAAAAATGCGCCAAATTCAGTTGCTTTTTCAGGTGTGGCACTAAAGAAGCGAAGGACGGAAGCTTGTGAATCCGTGAATAACTATTATTAATTCTTGTCCGCAAAAGGCCATTATTCCAAGTCCGGTTGACGCCGCAATCCTTAAAATGCTGCCACTGATTCCGTCCCGCATACCCGGTAATAATTAAAAATGGAAAGGCTCTCAACTTGAACAAAAGAGCCCGATTCGCTCCTTCAAAAAATTGATGCCAAAAAACAGATTCTTCAAATGGTTGGACTTTGGGCCGGCGATTGCTTCTAAACTGTTGGTACAATCCATCCAAAAACCGGGCTTGTTTTTCCGAAAGGTGCACCTCAATCAATGGAGTCCGCTCGTCCAAGCTCTCCCCCCCTTTCAGAAAAGTGAATAAATATTTTTTGTCGAAAGACGAGTCGATAGCCAACCGGTTGCGACGCGACCATTGATCCGTCCGGGTGTGGTTGGGTATCAGGCCGGGAAGCCATTTATAATACTTTTTGTAAAGGTAATCGCCTTTGTGGTAGATAAAATTGTTTTTGATGTCCCACTCCGCATCTTGGAATACAAAATCGGTTTTGTCGGGCATATAAAACGGGGTCTGCCCCAGAGATTTGTTGATGTCAATTTGGTTGCTTTCGCAAAAATAAAAGAACAGATTTTCGGCTAATTTTCCTTTGGCGATATTGGCTATTTTTCTTTTTAGCCCTTTGATTCCGATGCGATTATAGGTAAAAGGAATGGAAATAATGGCATATTCTACGGCCTTCCGGCAAATATCCAAATAGGTATCTTGGGCAATACCATCAACGATAATGACTTCAGTCTCCTGCATAGTTGTCTATTTTGATTCGTTACAGACCAAAAGTAAAACATCTTTGGCGGAAAAAGAGTGTTTGGGCTATATAACAATTTACTTACGTGAAAATAATGGGGTTGGCTTGGTTTTTTGGGGATTTGGTGGTTGAAAAAGTTGAAGAAGTTGATTCGCTTCGCTAGTTGAAGAAGTTGAGACGTTCGCCTATGGCTCTCTAGGTTGAGAACTCGTCCCGATTACTATCGTGGATGCGGACTTTGTGGTTGAGAGCTTCGCAGGTTGAGACAATTTGGATTCTTACTTGGATTTGTATTTCGTTATTCGACATTCGGCATTCTACATTCGATATTCTGCTAGTTGAGAAAGTTGAAGAAGTTGATTCGCTTCGCTAGTTGATTCGCTCGCAGGCTTCGCTAGTTGATTCGCTTCGCTAGTTGAGAGATTTGGGTATTTGTTGAGATTTTTACATGAATTTTAGCAGATCTTTCGTATTTTTTCGTGGCTTTCGTGGTTCATCATTTTGGTGGTTGAGAAAGTTAGTCGTAAGACTTTTAGCCGCCTGCCCGTTAAACCGCTACACCGTTATACCGTTCATTTCCTGCGGCGTTCAAGGGGCTTTCGTGTTTTTCGTGTTTTTCGTGGTTAAAAAATCATGGTGGTTTGTTCTTGCCTTCAGCGTTCAACTTGTGCTTCGCACGTTCAATTTGCCCTTCGGGCGTTCAATTGCCTGCGGCGTTCAAGGGAACACGCTCTTGGCTGCCTACCCGTTATACCGTTATACCGCTACACCGTTAAACCGTTAAGCCGTTATACCGTCAATCGTGCGGATTCTACAAATTTGCACTCATCTCTCACTGCGGATTTTCTGATAAATGGGAAAGACTGGATAATCAACGGTAGGATTTATTCCGGAAATTCTTTAATTCTGTAAATTTTGATTCTGACATTTTCCAAGGCATTTATTATGGTTTCACAAAACTAAACCCTTGATTTTCCGTTATAAAACCCTAAAATAACAACTCAGCATGGATGCTTTGGCCATAGAAAATAGGCTTTTTTAGCAGTCGTGCCGGATGGATATAATTACGGTAAGAGCCAAGGCAAAAGCTCCGTGCCCCTAAAAAAAACATTTTGCAGAATATTAGCTTACAGTATCCTACTTGGTATGTGCTTCTTTGTGTCGCTTTGGGTCTGGTCTTTGCGCTGGCGCTGTACTATAAGGATCACTCCTTTCGGGAACAAAGTCCAAAGCTCAATCCTATATTGGGGTTTTTACGGTTTTTGAGCGGGACTTTAATTAGTTTTTTGTTGTTGACTCCTTTGATTAAGTCGCTGGAAACTCGTACCGAAAAACCAACCATAGTCATTGCTCAAGATGCTTCGGAATCCATCGGTCTGGCCATGGACGATGCCCAAAAAGCAGATTATCAGCAAAAAATGCAGACGTTGCAACAGCGCCTTGCGGAAAAATATCATGTCAAGACCTATAGTTTTGGTGAGCGGGTACGAGATAGTTTGGACTTTAGTTTTGGGGATAAGATTACCAATATCTCGGATGTCTTACAGAATATTTACGATGACTACAGCCACCAGAATTTGGGCGCTATTATTTTGGCGACAGACGGAATTTACAACGAAGGCAGCAGCCCTAATTATTTGAGTACCAAGTTGGCTGTTCCGGTTTATTCCATTGCCTTGGGTGATACGACCGTGGCCCGGGACTTGATGATTCGACAGGTATTGAGCAACAAGATTGCCTATTTGGGAGACCGGATGGAAGTCCAAGTGGACGTGGCCGCCAAAAATCTAAAAGATCAGTCTTCCAAATTAACCACTTACATCGTAGAAGACAACCATTTGCGCAAGCTCAAAGAAGAAGCCATCCAAATCTCCCAAAAGGATTTTTTCAAGACCTTTTCGATTGTCTTGCCGATGGACAAAAGCGGCGTCCAACAGTTTAGATTCAAACTCACTCCCATCTCCAACGAAGTCACCAAGGCCAACAATGTAAGAGACATCTATGTTGAAGTCTTGGATGCCAGACAGAAAATTTTAATTTTAGCGGAAGCGCCCCACCCGGATATAGCCGCTATCAAACGCAGCCTTACGGCAAATAAGAATTATGACGTTGCCGTCAAATATGCCAAGGATTTTTCGGGGTCAGTCGCTAAATATGATTTAATTATTTTGCACCAATTGCCCTCTGTTGCCCATGCGCTGCCAAATGTCTTCCGGACAATTAAAGAGCGTAAAATCCCCAATTTAATCATTGTCGGTTCCCGCTCTAATATTACAAATATTAACAAGGTGCAGCCGCTGGTTTCGATTCAAGCTACCGGACAGAAACCCAATTTGGTGCAAGCCAATTACAACAGTCAATTTTCACTATTTACCCTGGATGACAAAGTAAAGCAGGCCCTCCCGGACTTCAATCCTATGACTGCTCCTTTTGGTACTTTTAAGGCTTCACCAAACGCACAAGTCATTCTATATCAACGAATTGGAAACATAAAAACAGAATATCCGCTCTGGGCTTTAGGCGAAGAAGACGGCACCAAATTTGGTTTAATCGCTGCAGAAGGACTTTGGAATTGGTCGCTCTTTGATTATATGCAACACCAAAATCATGAACTGGTGGACGAGCTGCTATCCAAGACCATCCAATACCTTTCGGTCAAAGAAGACAAAAGAAGATTTCGCGTAAGCATCAACAAAAATCTCTACAAAGAAAACGAACCCATCCTCCTGAATGCGGAGCTCTATAATGAAAATTATGAACTCATCAACGAGCCTGATGTCAACTTGGTAATTATTGACGAAAACGGGAAAGAATTCCCTTATCAATTTAACCGGCAAGGCAATAGCTATCGGCTCAACGCAGGCTTCTTCCCGGCCGGCCGCTATCGCTTTAAAGGCAAAACCGTATTTGCGGGCAAAGAGTTTGACTCCAACGGACGGTTTACCATCCAACAGATACAACTAGAGAAATACGCTACGACGGCCGACCACAATACACTCCGCTTAATTAGTCATGAATTTGGCGGACAACTGATTGCACCCGATGCCATCCCAACGATTCCGGAGATTATCCAAAACAAAAATTCGGTCAAGTCCATCATGTACCAATCCGTGCGAAATAAACCCTTGATCAATCTGCATTGGATTTTGGGATTGCTGATTGCTTTATTGGCTATTGAATGGTTTTTCCGGAAGTATTTTGGAGGGTATTAGGTGGTTTTTGGGCTTTGGTCATTGAGTGGCTTGCTTTTGGATTCATCGTTTGTTATTTAGCATTCGTTATTCTGTTGGGTTGAAAGAGTTGAAGAAGTTGAGAAAGTTGAGACGTTCGCCTTCGGCTCTCTAGGTTGAGACTGTCCCGATTACTATCGTGGATTCGGACTTCGTAGTTGAGTGCTTCGCAGGTTGAGACGATTTGGGTTTTTGTTTGGTTTTTAGTTGAGGAAGTTGAAGAAGTTGATTCACTCGCTTTGCTCGTTAGTTGAATCGCTCGCAAGCTTCGCTGGTTGACCGACACTTAACCTTGAACCTTTAACTCTTAACCTTTGACCCTTGACCTTTAATTGTTGCCTACCCGTTAAACCGTTGCACCGCTACACCGGTAATTGCCTTCGGCGTTCAAAGGGTACGCTCTCTTGGCTGCCTACCTTTAACCTTTGACCTTTAACCCTTAACCTTTGACCTTTAATAACCTTTAAACAGATGCAAAAACCTATCTTGGCATTCTTGATATTTTTAATTTTGGGTTGTCAATCTAAGCCTTCTAATCAT
>JALVCY010000695.1 GCA_027009605.1 Saprospiraceae bacterium | reverse complement strand
CCCTTTTTGCGCCTGTTTTTGCTAAAATTTTCTCACGTAGCCCAGCTACGCTTCAAAAATTGTAGCTTCAACATCCACAAAAATGCCTATTTTCTATCTAAAAATTGGGGCACCTAAACAGTTACTAACTTTCAAACTATAACTTTCCAAAAGTTTCAAACTTTTGGAAAGTTAGTTCGGATGTTCAATTTGCCTTCGGCGTTCAATTTGCAAGAATTCTTGGGTGTCTATCCGTTAAACCGTTCTTGATAGAACACAGATTTCACGGATTATGCTGATTTTCACGGATTTATTTCTTTCTTGGCAATCTTCGGCTAACTCACCACTCATCTCTCACTACTCACTACTCACTACTCACTACTCACTACTCACTCCTTAGTCCGATGGTTATTCTGTTTAGCAAAGTCCTTCCAACCGGAGTAAGATTGACCGCCACCCCGATTGTCCCCTTTAAAATGATGGCAAACCGCCGCTCCTAAAGCATCCGTCGCATCTTCCGATGAAGCCGGAATCGCCACCTTCAAAATATGACTCAATACACCGGCGACTTGCCCCTTGGATGCATTGCCATTTCCGGTAACGGATTGCTTGATGGATTTGGGCGAATACTCGGTAACATTGATGGCTTTGTTGACCGCTGCCACAATCGCCACTCCTTGCGCACGACCCAATTTGAGCATGGACTGTACGTTCTTGCCAAAGAAAGGGGCTTCAATCGCCATGTCGTCCGGACCGTATTGGGTGATTAATTGGGCGACTTGATGGTAGATTTTCTTGAGCTTTAAGGCTTGACTATAGCCGGCCGGTATCTTCAATGTGCCTATCACAACCAAATTGATGTCCTCGCCCCGGGCATCAATAATCGCATAACCCATGGCATTGGTTCCCGGGTCGATGCCTAAGATGCGCTTGGTAGGCTTTGTTTTCTTGGTGCGAATGGGCATTTTTTTTTGTTTTAGTGCTTTTTGGCGTAAAGTTACTACATCAAAGCCAAATTAACCGGAAAACCAGTTTGGTCTGTATATAACATTAGTGGCATTTAGAAGTTGTTTTATTTCCTTTATCTTTGGTTTTAGATATGAAAAAAAAAGATAGCTTGCGCAAATGGACTAAAATTCTGCAATCTAAGGTGGTAAAAGTACTCATTTTTGTATTTTTCCTATGGTTGATTTACCGGCAGTTGCAGTCCCGTGGGAATTGGGAAGAGATGGTGGCAGAATTTAAAGGGCAATTGGGGCAGGAGTCGATAGGATTATTCTTAGTGGCGTTGTTGCTGATGGGAGTCAATTATTATGCGGAATCTCGCAAATGGATGGTCTTGACTCGACCTTTTCAGAAAATTAGCTTGAAAATCGCTTCGATGGCGGTCTATGTGGGCAATAGCCTAGCGATGGTCTCACCCGCTCGAGTGGGGGAATACGGCGGGCGAATGTTGGGAATAGAGCCGGCGCATCGTGGAAAGGCGATTTGGGCATTGTCTTTTGGTGCTTTTTTGCAAAAGGTGATTATTTTTTGGTTGGGGATTTGGGCGTTGACTCGACCTACGATTTCTTTGCCGGATTGGTCTGCCGGCTATTTGGCACCCCGTTTTTTTATTCCCTTGGTTGTTTTGGTGGGGGTGCTTTTATTGGTGGCTTTGGTTTTCTATGACCCGATTATCAGGCGTATTTTGCGCAAGCAGAGTTGGTTGGGTAAAAAGATTTATCAAGGATATTTTAGATATAGCTGGCGCGAAACCGGACCGGCGATGATGTGGACGCTGATTCGATATTTGGTATATTCTGTACAATTGTACCTGCTGAATCGTTTTTTTGGACTGCCGGATGATGGGTTATTGCAGTTTTCCATCATCTTTGTGACCTATTGGGTTCAGTCGTTTTTTCCGTTGCCTTCGGCGCTGGGGCTGTTAATAAAGAGTGAAATAGCCCTGTTTTTGTGGGCTCCTTACGGGGTCAATGAAATAAGCATCCTGTCTGGCACGTTTTTTTTATGGATTATCAACGGAGTGCTGACTTCTTTAATAGGTTTGCTATTCCTTGATAAAATCTTCATAAAAACGAAACGAGATGTTTAAAATATCGCTTTTTTCCATGATGTTCTTTTTCGGGGCAATTGTCCCGGCCAAAGAAGTTAGGCATTTGGATGTCTCCCCCGAAGATTGTCAATTTAGCCAATGTGCTCCGGCAGAACGCCCGTTCAAAAACGGTGAAGAGTTGATTTATAAGCTATCTTACAGCTTGGGCTTTATGAATTTGAACGCCGGAGAAGTGGTCTTTCGCTTGGAAGATAAAGGCACGACTTATAAGTTGACGGCAAAAGGTAGGACGTATAAAGGCTACGAATGGTTTTTTAAGGTGCGGGATTACTATGAAACTGATGTAGATAAGCAGACTTTGCAGCCGATTCATGCCATCAGAGATATTCAGGAGGGAGACTACAAGATGTATGAAGAGACTGATTTTGGAAATAATCAAGTGAAAGTCCGGCGTGGAAATAATGCATCAGATTTAGGAGATGCCGAAGTATTTGATTTGAAAAATTGCGTAAGCGATGTGTTGTCCCTACTTTATGTATTGAGAACAGCGGATGCCAAAACTATGAAGGTGGGGACGGAATTGCCCATGAGCGTATTCATCGACAAGGAAGAGTTTAACCTAAAGATGACCTATAAAGGAAAGAATAGTAACAAGAAAATTCCCGGATTGGGGCGATTTAAGACCATGGTATTTGAGCCGGAAGTAGTCAAAGGCACCGTCTTTAAAGGCGAGAAAGGGATGAAAGTATGGGTCAGTGACGATGCGAATAAGATTCCCATGATGATTAAATCACCGGTCTCTGTCGGCAGTATCAAAGCGACTCTGAAAAGTTATAAAAATCTGCGGTATTAGCCGTTTACATTATCGCGAGCAAGTTGTGAGAAAGCTTAAACTCGTTGAATGGTCATAAGCGCTTTGTTTATGACCATTTTTTTGCAAAAAAGTGCAGGTTGTCGCACTATTAGTTGTCCTTTTTAAAGAAAATCCTTTATTTTTGCTAGTAAAAGAGCCATATAATGCACCTTTTGAGTTTGGAAAAGGTTATTCGGGAACGAAGAGAGTCTTTACAGGTCACCCAAGAAGACTTGGCAAAGATTTCTGGTGTTGGCTTGCGAACTATCAAACAATTGGAAAGTGGTAAAGGGAATCCATCTCTACGAACTTTAGAGCAGATTACTGATGCGCTGGGATTAGCTGTTTGCCTAAAAACTAAAAATATTTCTCGCAAGATATGAGACGGGCAAAGATATTATTCCGGAATGAAGCGGCAGGCTTGCTGACACAGCACGATGATGGGACTTTTTCGTTTCGATATTTTGATGAGTGGGTTGCGGATACTAGCCGGCCGGATATTAGCCTGACCTTACCCAAAGAGACCAAAGAATTTCATTCGAAATATTTATTTCCGTTTTTCTATCATCTTTTGCCGGAAGGCAGTAACCGGGAAGTTATTTGTCAGTTTTATCGAATGGATTCGGACGATTATTTTGGATTGCTCTTGAAGGTTGGTAGTCAGGATTGTATTGGTGCTATACAGGTGATGAATGTAGAGACATCATGACTTTTCCGGAAATAAAATATTGCCCCGGGACTTTGGCTAAAGGTTTTGAGACTTACAGCCGGGCTTGCCTTAAAAATGTATTTGCCGGCAAAAAAGTACATCATATTTTGCCTTATGATTCTCCTTGGTCTGCCGGGGAGAGCGAACCGGTGTTTGAAGAAAATCGACGACATTTATCCATATCCGGAGTGCAGGAAAAATTTGCGGTATTGCTGGAAAAAAACAAATTAAGATTGACTAGAGCCGGAGAACAGAGTGCTTACATCTTGAAGCCCGCACCCAAGGCGGGAAAAAAACAAGATCAAATTCCCGCTAATGAGCACTTAACGATGCAAATTGCCCGCCAAGTTTATAAGATAGAAACAGCAGCGAATGCATTGATTTTTTTCAAAAATGGAGCACCGGCCTATATTACCAAGCGTTTTGACGTTGCTTCGGATGGGGTCAAAATAGGGCAAGAAGATTTTGCTTCCTTAGCCGGACGAACGCCCCAAACACACGGAGCCAATTATAAGTATTTGGGCAACTATCTATTGCTTTTTGAGTTGTTGGAAGCCTATGTGCCGGCTTATAAAGTAGAAGCCCCCAAGCTGCTAAAGGTGATTCTGTTTAATTACTTATTTTCTAATGGGGATGCTCATTTGAAGAATTTTTCGTTGGTAGAAACTCCGATGGGGGATTACCGGTTAAGCCCGGCTTATGATTTGCTGAATACGCACATTCATGTGGATGATGGGGACTTTGCCTTGGAAGATGGGTTGCTGCCGCGGCATTTGGGACATGGCAAAAAGCGTCAACAGTTTGCTATCCTTGCGGAAAAAGCGGGCATCAAGGAAGTTGTATTTAAAGAAATACTGGATTTGATGTGTTCAAAGAGTAGTGACGTAGAAAAAATGATTGCCGCATCTTTTTTGGATAATCGAACGAAAAGAAACTATCTGCAAGATTATCAAAGACGGCTTCGGCGGTTGATGAAGGGGGCTTAATTGGGACAACTTTCCAAAAGTTTTTAACTTTAGGAAAGTTCTGAAAGAAAAATAAAAAGCAATGAAAAAAAACATCATCATCATACTTTTGGTTGTGCTGATAGCGGGCTTTGCCGGTTGGAAGCTGAGTCATTTTGCCGCAAGGCCGGCACTTACCAATGTCTCTTCAACGACGGTCATCAACCAAATCAAAAAAGTAGCCAAATTGGTCACCGTCGAAGGGAATATCTCCGAAATCTATACCCACAAAGATAAAGTTCCTTTTATGGGATGGGGCCCTTATTCTGAAAAGAAAGCCATGGTAAAAGTGGATGCCAAGGTGCTGGCGGGCTACGATTTGGAAAAAATGACCTACGCCATCGACGAAAAGACCAAAACCATCACCATCACTTCCTTGCCGGAGCCGGAAATCCTGTCTATTGACGAAGATTTGAGCTACTATGATATTTCGGAAGGCTATTGGAATAGTTTTTCGGAAGAAGACTACAATAAGATTAATCGAAATATCAAGGAGTATATCCGCCACGTCGCCAAAGATGGAGAAATCATGGATGCAGCACGTCAGCAAGGCCTAGATTTGTTGGTATCCATGCAGGAATTGGTGTCTCTAAGCGGCTGGAAACTAGTGCTTCCGCCAAATATAGAGCAGACAAAATCTCAAGAGAAATCTAAAATACTCCAATAAACCCACTAATTTATAGGCAGAAAGCCCCTTTTTGCTATTTATCTCTTCCCGAAAAGAGTTTTTTTAACACTTTTTACCTGACTTTTAAGATTTTATTACGAACTTGCTGGCAAGAATTGCGCTAATTTTAGCGCAAGAGAACCCGAGCTGTATGGGCTTAGACCTATGTGGTTCAGTGATATGGACATTTGCCTGCTTTTGTGTGGGCATTATTTTTTGAACTAGACCTAGAAAACAATGCGGAAAGATATACTTGATGCGCCGGTACCAACGGAGAAAACTTTATTTGGACACCCTGTAGGGTTGTATGTACTGTTCTTTACAGAAATGTGGGAGCGGTTTTCTTATTATGGGATGCGTGCGATTTTGGTTTTGTATTTAGTGGCCAAGACGACGGAACACAACCCGGGCTTGGGATGGAGCAAAGGAGATGCACTGGCTTTGTACGGTTGGTACACGATGTTGGTATATGTGATGGCCATACCGGGGGGAATTATAGCAGATAAGTTTTTGGGGCAAAGAAAAGCCGTTTTATACGGCGGGATTTTGCTGGTTATCGGGCATAGTGTCTTGGCGGTAGAGCAAATGTGGGCTTTTTATACGGGCTTGGCCTTTATTGTTTCGGGAGTTGGAATGTTGAAGCCGAATATTTCTACGATGGTCGGTGGATTGTACAAGAAAGGAGACATCCGTCGGGACAAAGGATTTACCATCTTTTATATAGGCATTAATTTGGG
Organism: Saprospiraceae bacterium; assembly: GCA_027009605.1. Lineage (GTDB taxonomy): Bacteria > Bacteroidota > Bacteroidia > Chitinophagales > Saprospiraceae > HyVt-613. Next base: position 13,480 of record JALVCY010000695.1, on the reverse strand, counting down.
TGCTTTTTTGTCTAGTCTGATTGTAGGTACTGTAGGGGAGTTGTATGGCTGGCATTATGGCTTTGGATTAGCCGGAATTGGGATGGCCTTGGGTGTAATTCAGTATTGGGCCGGCCAAAAGTATTTGCGTCATGTCGGTAATTTTATGGGTACATCCGAAAATGAAGAAGTAAAAGCGGCGATGAATCGCCCATTGACAAAGGTGGAGAAAGACCGAGTGTTGGTGTTGTTTCTATCGTTTATTATGGTGATTGTTTTTTGGGGCGCTTTTGAACAAGCGGGTGGTTTGATGAATATTTATACCAAAGAAAAGACGAATCGGATGTTGATGGGGCATGAGATTCCGGCCACGTGGTTTCAGTCTTTGAATGCGGCATTTATTGTGCTATTTGGTACCTTGGTGGCTAATTTTTGGGCAAGAAGAAAGCTCCATGGGAAGGTGGCTACGTCCTTTTTTAAAATGACTGTCGGATTGATTATCATGGGTTTAGGCTTCTTTTTTATGACCGGAGCTACCGTCCAATACAATAGTGCCGGCTCATCATCCATGATGTGGTTGGTGATGGCTTATTTGTTTCACACCATAGGCGAATTGTGTTTGTCCCCGGTTGCTTTGTCCTTTACGACCAAGCTGGCACCGATGAAGTATGCTTCGATTATGATGGGGGTTTATTTTGCGATGACCGGACTGGGTAGTAAGCTGGCCGGACTTTTGGGAGAGTGGTCAGAAAGCTTGGGAGAGTATAAGATATTTACGGGGATTGCTATTTTTAGCGTTACACTGGGGATATTGGTCTTGCTGATAAGAAAGCCGATTGAGCGATTGACGCATGGAGTGGAGGATGATGAGCATTGAGAATTTTTGTAAACAAAATACGGGCAATCGCACGATTGCCAGCTGATCATATAAAAAACGGAAAATCATGAGTAATGAGAAAAAAGAACTGAGTTTTGGGGGATTAATGAAATCTTTTCCAAAAACATTTTGGGTGGCCAGTATTATGGAATTGCTGGAGCGATTTGCTTGGTATGGCATGTTTGCTATCTTGGCGATGTATCTGGTGGCATCAAAAGATGTCAAAGGGCTTGGCTTCACCGATGACCAAGGCGGAGCCATCATCGGTATTGTGACCGGTACGCTCTATTTTTTGCCCCTGATAACCGGAGCCATAGCAGATAGGATAGGCTACAAAAAGAGTTTGATTATATCGTATTCCATGTTGGCCATTGGCTATTTGACGTTGGGTCATATTACGGGCTATTGGGCATTTTTTGCGGTCTTTATGTTTTTGGCATTAGGGGCTGCCATGTTTAAGCCGGTGGCTTCTGCCATTGTGACCCGGAATACAGACTCCAGTAATTCATCTATGGGATTTGGTATCTTTTATATGATGGTGAATATAGGGGGGTGGATAGGTCCTTTTATCGTTGGTAAACTAAGGGGGACGGATAATTGGCAAATCGCTTTCAATATGGCCACAGCTGTTATTTTGGTGAATATGCTGTTTGTCTTTTTGTTATATAAGGAGAGAAAGAGTGATGTTGAAAAAGTAAGCCAAACTCTAGGCGAGACCATCAAAAAGTCTTTTCAGAATATATGGGAAGCCTTGCAAGATTCTCGATTGACCATTTTGTTGGTGATAATGATAGGTTTTTGGACTTTGTTTAATCAGTTGTTTTATACGCTGCCGAAATTTATCCAGGATTGGGTGGACTTGGAGCATTTATTTTCCAGTATTAGTAACTTTTCACCCATTTTGGCTTCAGTGATTGGGGATAGTGGCGAGGGCATTGCTAAGCCGGAATTGTTGATTAATTTGGATGCGTTTGCCATTATTTTCTTCCAAATTCTTATCTCCTATATCATCATCAAATGGAAACCCATCAATGCGATGATAATCGGTTTTATTATTGTTTCTCTTGGTATAGGTTTGGCTTTCTATTTTAGGGATGGTTTGTTTATTATTTTGGGTATTGTGATTTTTGCGATTGGTGAGATGACGGCGAATCCCAAGTTTTCGGCCTACATCGCAGAGATTTCTCCGAAAGGAAAAGAAGCCTTGTATATGGGGACTTACTTCCTGCCGGTTTTTGTCGGGAATGTGATTGCCGGTTGGATTTCCGGGTCTATTTATGGTAAGATGTCTGCGAAGATTACGCTTGCGCAAAATGAAGCTGTCGCCAAAGGGATTGACATTTTGGATAAGAATAATCAACTTATCACCTACACCAAAACGGGGTTTAAGGTGGTAGATAAAACCGGTCATATTCTCAAAGGAGTGACACCGGATATTACGAAGAATGACTATATTGCTCAAGTAGCAGATAAGACAGGCATGAATATGGGCGATTTTACCCAGCATTTGTGGGATACTTACCACCCTAACCAAATCCTGTATATTTTTGTAGGGATTGGTATTGTCACCTTCTTGTCCTTAGTCTTTTATGATAAAGTCTATGTGAAGAGATTGGATCGGAAGAAGTAAGCTATATAGGAGAAAACGCCTATAGTGCTCGCATTATGGGCGTTTTTTTTTACTGCTCAGGTGCGCATAAAGTGCCAAAAACTTTACTAATTGTGGGAGTGTCCCCAAATAGGAGTAAAAAACTTAATCGCTAAAATTCTTTATTTTTGGCACAAAAAATCAACAAAATATGAGTGATTCGACAAAATCAATGTTTGACAGCAAGGTAATGGGGCATCCGGCCGGACTATTTGTACTGTTCTTTACAGAAATGTGGGAGCGGTTTTCTTATTATGGAATGAGAGCTATTTTGGTGCTCTTTTTAGTGAGTGCCGTTGGTATTGGCGGCTGGGATTGGAGTAGTAAGCAGGCTTTGGCTTTGTATGGTACTTATACTGCGATGGTTTATTTGACGCCTATTTTGGGTGGATATTTGGCGGACAATTATTTAGGTTATCGAAAAGCGGTAGTCCTAGGAGCGATTATAATGACGATGGGTCATGCTTCTATGGCCATGGAATTTGCGCATATATTTTTGTATATCGGTATTGGCTTGTTGATTATCGGCAATGGATTATTTAAGCCCAATATGACATCCATTATCTCACACATGTACAAGGACACGCCCGAAAAAAAGGATGGCGCCTATACTATTTTTTATATGGGTGTCAATGCGGGCGCTTTCTTGGGGATTTTGTTGTGTGGATATTTAGGGGAAAAAGTGGGCTGGAGTTATGGATTTGGTATGGCCGGAATCTTTATGTTTATGGGCATGTTGCAGTTTTATTTTGCCCAAGACATCTTTGGTAATATAGGCAAGGCGCCGGTGAAGCTGGAAGAAGGCGAAGTGCGAGAACCCAAGTTGGAGTTTGCGGAAGACCGGCTTAATCCCTTCACATCTTTCGATAAAGTCTTGATAGCGATTAGTGTGATTATTGGCGTAAGCTGGATTATTAATGACCCACTTTCTGCCATTGCGAATGTGAATTTTCTAAAAATCGGGGGTACGGACTATTCCAACTATTATATCTTGACCGGGATATTTACCTTTTTGACTTTGATTTTTACACGAATATTTCGGTATCCTAAGCAGACTCGAGACCGGATGTTGGCGATTGTATTATTTGCGGTATTTACCGTTTGTTTTTGGGCTAGTTTTGAACAAGCGGGTGGCTCGATGACTATTTTTGCGAAAGATTTTAGTAACCGGGTGATGTCCGGGCAATGGGCGACAATTTTTAATATCTTTAATCTGATTATTACGGTGGTGCCGATAGCGATTATTTCCTACGTGTTGTTTTTATTGTTTAAGCAGACCTTTTCCAAATATCCTTTGGCCAACATCATTTTGGGTACTAGCTTTGTGATAATTTGGGGCATTGTCTTTTGGATGATTAATAGGGATTTGGGCTCCACATCCTACGAAGTTAGTTATTCGGCAATTGAGACGGTGAATGACCATGGTGAAAAAAAATATACTCCCATCACAGAATCTACTAAAATACCGGAAGGTGTCAAAGTAGTGACTCAGACTCAAAGTATTATTGAGCCGATTCAGCTCAAAGTAGGGGATGATTTAAATTTGCTAAAAGTCAAGAAAAAATTTATATACCTAAATGCAAAAAAAACCGCCAAAGTAGTTTCCATGTCGGAGCTATCACCAATTATCAAGGCGAAAGTGAGTCGCATCAAAGAGAGTGAAGTGGAGATTCCCGCTTCGTGGTTCTCTATACTTAACTCGTTGTTTATCATTATGTTTGCGCCCTTATTCTCTAAGTGGTGGGAGAGTAAGTACAATCCAAGTGCTTCCGTAAAATATGGCCTAGGACTGATTTTATTGGGTGTTGGATTTGGTGCTTTGGCCTTTGGGTCGTTGTCTATTCCGCAAGGTGCAGCTGCGGCATCGGTGAGCATTATGTGGTTGGTAATAGCCTACTTATTCCATACGTTGGGTGAATTGTGTTTATCTCCGGTGGCTTTGTCTTATATTAGTAAGTTGGTGCCCGGACGGATGATTGCCTTGATGTTTGGTGTATGGTATATCGCCGTCGCCATCGGTAACAAGACGGCCGGTAAAATGGGAGGCGCCATTGAAGAGATTACGGCTCAATATTCGATGACCACTTTCTTTTTGATATTTACGGTGATACCGGCAGGGTTGGGCTTATTGGCGATATTGCTGAGTCCGGTGGTTAAGAGATTGATGCATGGGGTGGAGTGATTTTATTACCACGAGCCCTAAGTTTTAATCCTAACAGGTTTCCGGAGTCGGGGAGAGTCCCAAAATTGGCGTTGGATTGTCGGATTGCGTGATGAGTTGTTTGGATGGTCGGTGCCTTGTCGTAAATTTTGAAAATCGGTGGTTGGCTTTTGGCTGTGCTAGGTTATTGTTAGTCCATACTACATACAAAAAAAATCCCTATTTTTGCAAGAAACAACCCCATGAAGTATCCAAGTCTGATTATTTTATTTTTTCTATTGTGTAGTTGTACGCTTGCGCAAAAAAAAGGTCATAACGCCACCGAGCCTATTCTTCCTGTTTCTGAAAGGTCAAAAGACATTACATCGCCCACTTTTGCAGAAGTGATAGGAGTTAATGGCGGTTTGTTCTTGTCCGGGAATGAAGAGACTTTGCGCAAGGCATCTATTTTTAGGAACAATCGGATTTTTTATTTGATGGGGCATGATATGAAGGGGCGGTTACCCAAAGATTTTGTCCCTAAGCCCTGCATGACTAAGTGTCCCAATATCAGTTGTGACTGGGAAAATACCAATGCCGCTTGGAAATTCAGGCTCTGTGATTGGTCTTTGCTTTTTGAGACCAATACCATCTCTTTGGAAGTCTTTGAAGGCACCGGACGAAATTATCCTAACCGTTTTTACCGTGCCAATGAGTTGGGAGATGCCTATAAGACCGGCTTCGCTTACGGGCAGACCATCGGTGAATCACTCGAAGGCCTGATTACCACCGTTGAAGTGGGGAATGAGCCACACGGTACACCCGGTATCAAAACCTTCAATCAATGGAGCAAAGGATTGGCCGAAGGCGTGCGCTCTAAGTCTAAGACGATGAAAATTTGCTCGGCAGACATTCAAAATTCAGGCCCGGATTATTTCGGAAAGACGCTGTTAAACAACCAAGTAAAAGACATTGATACGTCTCTTTTTGACATTTTGCAGGTGCATGCCTATGCTATAAATGATACGTTTAGAGTGACTTTACCGCCGGAGACCTTGCGGAAAGAATTATCGGATATGTATCCCTACCGAGATAAAACGCTATGGCTTGGTGAAGTGGGCTGGGACTCCAATTTGCTGGGAGAAGAGACACAGGCGGCCTATTTATTGCGAATCATTGTCTTAGCAATGCGCCATGATTTTGACAAAGTATTTGTCTATAACATCATTGATGATGGGCCTTGGGCTGCTCCTTTTGACCATTGTGGTATCCTGAATAAAGATAGCTCGGAAAAGAAAAGTTACCGGCTATTGAAGCGGATGGTGACCGAATTTGGGGACTACCGAATCTCCGAAATCATCAAAGACGGAGAAAATGGAGCCTACGAATATGGCTTTACGGATGGGAAGCATAAGTTGGTGATTGCTTGGAAGGAAGGAGACCGGACGGTGCCTAGAATGGTCATTCAGTAGTCTTTGTGCCTTGCACGTTCAATTTGCCTTCGGCGTTCAATTCGCAAGAGTTCTTTTTTAATGCGCCTTACCACTAAGGCCACTTAGTTTTACACAAAGATTACACTAAGACTTCTTAGTGCAGTCTTAGTGTCTTCTGCGTGATCTTAGTGGTTAGGCTGCTACATTAGATTTCCAAATAGGAAACAGCTGAAACAACTGAACAAGACCTCCATACAAAATAAAATATGGTGGTTAACAATAGGGTGGCTTTCGTGGTTTAATCATCTTGGGGGATGGATGCTGCCCCTTTGACCTTAGACCCTTGACCTTTAATTGCAAGAACTCTTTGCCGCCTAGCCGTTACGCCGTTAAACCGTTAAACCGTTAAACCGATACACCGTTCATTGCCTTCGGCGTTCAAGTAGCAAGAGCTCTTTTTTAATGCACCTTACCACTAAGGTCACTTAGTTTTGCACTAAGACTACACTAAGACTGCACTAAGAAAAAAAGTAACTATTTTGGCATCCACTATTTTGGTCAAAAAATGCCCTTTATGCGCCTGTTTTGGCTAAATTTTTCTCACGTAGGGACGCACATCCGTGCGTCCCTACGTCAACATACACAAAAATGCCTATTTTTTGCCTTAAAATTGGAGCACCTAAACAGTTACAGAAAAAAAGGAATTGGTTTAGATTGAAATGCGCTCAACTTAAATATGGCGAAAACCGGGTCATTTGTTCTTTTGGCATTGGTGATATCTCCTCCCCCAAATTTTCTAAAAAGCCTGTGGTTATCTTGGTAGTAGGCCGGGCAAATTTGCCCCATCCAAAGGGGGACATACACGACTTACAACCGCGACATTCAATTAGAAGACTATTGAATGTTTGTTGGTACTAGATTTTTTGGAGTTTTCTTACTGTTTGATTGCACACCGTAAATCACTGATAATTATATAGTTATAAATTTAATCAAAGCAAATTCATAACTAAACTATGCCTGTCGTGTATGTATGTCCCGCATGTACCACGCTGGTGGGGTCAAATTTGCCACCCGGTAGCCCGGTTACTTCCGGACCTTAAAGCAAATTTGGGGGTAAAAAAAACTAAATAAAAACCATGAGCCTAAGTTTTTATGTTTTTCCGGAAACTTGCGACAATTATAAATTATCAAAAAGGGTCAGATGGGGACAAACTCCGACTGCGCCCAGTGCTCCATTTAAGATTCATCTCAACAAACTACGGGCGAATCGTGTTAACTACAAGAACGTTGTCCTCATCCACTAATCTATCTTGTCCATGCGTATATCTGTATTTAGAAAAGCCCATTTTAATGCTGCCCACCGGATTTTTAATGCCGGGTGGACAGATGAAAAGAATATAGATGTATTTGGGCCTTGTGCTTACCCCAATTATCATGGACATAATTATGACCTAGTCGTCAAACTGACCGGAGAAGTCAATCCGGATACCGGCTATTTGTTTGATTTAAAAGAATTAAAAGAAATTATCAAAGTTCAAATCGAAGACCGCTTTGACCATAAAAATCTAAATGTAGATGTTCCGGAAATGCAGGGCCTTGTCCCCACTGCCGAGCACATCTGCTTTGTTATTTGGAATATTCTCAGAAAACACTTACCCGAAAATTTAGCACTCTCTGTCCGCCTCTACGAAACGCCTCGTAATTTCGTAGAATATCCGGCCTGATAGAGACCGCTAACGGTGTAGCGGTGTAACGGTGTAGCGGTGTAACGGTATAGCGGTGTAACGGTATAACGGTATAACGGTGTAACGGGAAGGCAGCAATTAAAGGTCAAGGGTCAAGGGTCAAAGGTTAAAGGAAGGCAGGAAAGAAATCTTGCCACTTGAACGCCGAAGGCAGATGAACGGTGTAACGGTGAGCTTGCTCCGAAAAGTCGAGAGTAGTGGTTTGTTCTTAAGTCCACAAAATTTTATTCTGTTTTCGCTCATATTTTAACCCCCTAAATCCCCCTAAGAAGTGAGGAGTTAAGGTAAACAGAATAAAATTTTGTTACGTGCTTTAATTTTTGACTGTATTGACTTTTCGGAGCAGACTCAACGGTGTAACGGGTAGGCGGCTAAAAAATCTTACAACTTTCTCAACCAACAGAATATCGAATGCAGAATCCCGAATATCGAATGATGAAATAAACCCCCAATCAAAAATCCAAATCTCTCAACTAGCGAAGCGAATCAACTTCTTCAACTAGCGAAGCTTGCGAGCGAATCAACTTCTTCAACTTCCCAAACCACAAAAGAAACAAATAAATTCTAATAATATATATATCTTTGCATCAATCAACTCATTACCATCGAATGGTCACTGCCGCGTTGTACTCAGGTCGATTTGACTTGTCAAAGGGAACTTCGTGGGTTCTACGCTTTCCGGTTTAGGTTTTAGACCTTCTAGTTCAGGGGGCTAATCCAGTTCATTTATTGTCCACTTATTAAATTTCATCAGCTATGATGTATCTCAAATGGATAACGCCATTCTTGTTTTTGGGATTGATGGGGCAAGCTTTCGCCAACCCGATTGACAGCCTGAAAAATGAACTCACCGAAGCCACCCCCCAAGCCAAAGGAGAAATCTATTATGAATTAGGCCGGGCCTTTTGGAAAAAAAGAGACTATCCGGCAACTCAAAAAAACCTAAATCTCGCCATTCATTTTTTTGCGCAAGCTCAAAACCATCAGGGAGTCAATGATGCCTATTTCATCCTCGGTCGAAGCTATTTTGAGCAGGCCAAATATGACCAAGCCATCCAAAGTTTTACCACAGCAAAAGACTATGCTCTGGCTCATCATCGCAAAAAAGATGCTGCCAACGAATACAATGCCATCGGGATTACCAACAAATCAATCGGAAAATTCCCCGAAGCCGTCCGGGCTTTTCAGGCTTCTTTAAAAATTTATACTGACCTGAATTTTGAAGAAGGAATGGCTGCTGCCAACCACAACTTAGGCATGATCTATCGAAAGATAGCCAAATTAGATACGGCGTTGGTTCATTATCAATATGCCTTAAACTTGCGAGAAAAATCAGGCTCGGACAGTGAAGTGGGGCATTATTTACAGAGCATCGCCAACATTTACCTTGATCTAAAGAATGATAAACAAGCCTTTGATTTTGCCCAAAAATCAATTGCTCGATTTGAACGCGCCAAAGACTCTACCGGCTTAATCAATGCCTACGGCGTCTTGGGTCTAATCTATTTGGATCAGCATAATTTTGCGCAAGCCGAAAAAACACTACAATACATCCTACCGATAGCCGAACATTATAAATATAATTTGCCCAATACCTACATGAGCCTAGGCAAAGTTTATCAAGGCTTGGGGGCGCACCAAAAGGCATTAACCTTTTTTGACAAAGCACTAAAGAATAGCCATTTTAGCGAAAGCGGAAATATAAAATCCGAAATCCTTTTAGCGATTTCCGAGTCTTACGAAAAACTCAACCAACCGGCACAAGCATTGCTTTATTACCGGTCTTACATCGCTGTCAAAGATAGTATCGAAGGCCTTGCGGTCAAAAAACAAATCGAAGAACTAACCGCCCAATATCAATCCGAATTAAAAGACCGGAAAATCGCCCTTCTGGCCAAAGATAAGAAAATGAGCCGCGCTATTATTTTCGGAATTTTGGCGATTAGTTTATTATTAGGCGTGGTGAGTTGGTTGTATTTCCGAACCAAAAGATTACAAGCAACCCAACACAATCTGGAACTCGAACAAAGATTGCTCCGTGCCCAAATCAAACCACATTTTCTGTTCAATGCTTTGACAGCGATTCAGTCATTCACACTTAAAAACGGGATTGAAGCCGGGGCGGTCTATTTGTCATCCTTTGCCAAGCTGATGCGTTCTATCCTAGAGAGTTCCAGCCAAGAATATGTCCCCCTGGCAGATGAATTAGAATCCATCGAACACTATCTTCGCTTGGAAAAGCTCCGGCATGGCCATTTATTTGATTACCACATCTCTTGTGACCCCACCATTTCTCAAGAAAAAGTTTTTGTGCCCCCGATGTTGATGCAGCCCTTTCTGGAAAATGCCATCAAACACGGCTTTTCCGGTAAAAAAGAAGGCGGACATATCGACATAAAAGTTGACAAAATTGACCAACAAATCCAATTTACCATCAAAGACAACGGCGTTGGGATTGATTCCCAAACCCAAAATATCCACAAACACAATTCCAGATCCATCCAAATCACTAAAGACCGCTTGGAAGTGCTCAACAAGAAGCTACGCAAAAATATCGTCTTAGTCGTAGAAGATGTGTCTAAAAAAAATCAAGACACAAAGGGTACCCGGGTCACTTTCAGACTGCCCATTATTTCGGATGTATGATTCGTAAAGATGTACGCATCCCCACTCATCAATCTTCATAATCCGCAATCATAATCGTATCCTGAAAATCATCATCGGCAGAATCCAAATCCGGACTTTGAGCTTTTTGATGCCTTTCGACCGCTGCGGCTAATTCCGTGGCATCCAATAAATCATATTCCACTACCAAAATCGGATCAATAGCCGAATCGACCGGAGTCACTTCCACAAATTGGATATCTTCTTCTTTTTCCGGTGTCCCGATGGTATTCGAGTGGGTCTTGAATTCTTTAGGTTTGGGCAGCTCCGACAAATCCTTGAGCCCAAAATAGTCCATAAATTTTTCACTCGTCGCATAAAGAAGTGGTCGCCCCGGCGTATCTGCTCTCCCCACCATTGCGATAAGCTCTTTTTCCAAGAGCTTATGTATCGCATAGTCACAGCTCACTCCGCGAATGGCTTCAACTTCTGTTTTGGTAGTCGGCTGTTTGTAGGCAACGATGGAAAGCGTTTCGAGTGCGGCGGTTGACAATCTCTTTTTTGAATTTTGTTTGAGCAGGATGCCGACAGTATTATGGAAGGCACCTTTCGTCAAAAATTGATAGCCACCGGCAATTTGCACCAATTCGATGGCCGAATCATCTAAAGCATATCTGGTTTTAATGACTTCAATCGCAGCTTCTATATCTTTTTTCTTTACCTTTGCGTCAAACAACTCCTCCAAAACACTTTGGATATCCGCAAATTTGATGGGAGATTCGGCAACGAAAATCAGACTTTCAATATGTTGGGCTAGTTTTTTCAACTTTTTTTTGGCAAAATTACACGCTTTGTGAGATTATTGGTGAAATTGGGGGGATTTTTTTGCTGATGAATACCGGTTTGAAGGGGAATGCAAAATAACTAAAGAGCCCATACAGACACTTTTGAGCAAAAATGGAATTTGGGGTTATACACAGATAAAAATAAGAACAGGGCACTATCGTCGAAACGTAGCACCCTGCATAACCCCAAAAAACCAAATGAAAACAATTATTTTTAAAAGCTCTTTTAGCTTGTGTTGTCTTGATTATGGCACAAAGGTATATTTTTTTTCAAAAAGACGCAAATTGTGACAGGATAAATTCCTGTTTTTTTTCTTAATTTAATGTTAACAACGTTTTGGCAAAAGTAAAAACAGCATTTTTTTGCACAAATTGTGGCGCTAGTGCGCCTAGATGGCAAGGACAGTGCCCTTCTTGTAAAGAATGGAACACGCTCGTCGAAGAAGTCATCGCAAAGGAAACAAAAGAAGACAGCATAAAAAAATTATGGCGTGGGAAAAATGAAAAAAAATCTGTTTCTACCCCAAAAAAGCTCTCTGAAATCCAAAAAACGGCTCTTTTTAGACTAAAAACACCGGATAATGAATTTAATCGAATTCTTGGTGGCGGTATTGTACCTGGATCTTTAGTCTTGATTGGTGGTGAACCCGGCATTGGCAAATCCACCTTAATGCTCCAAGTAGCCTTGAATATTCGTGAAAAAGTCCTTTATGTCTCCGGAGAAGAGAGTGAACAGCAAATTAAAATGCGAGCCACACGAATCTTAGATAAGCCGTCAGATTGTTACATTTTATCGGAAACCAACACCGAAAACATTTTTCGACAGGCTAATGAGCTCCTGCCGGCTCTTATCGTTGTGGATTCTATCCAGACTTTATCTTCGCCTTTGATTGAATCCATGCCCGGCAGCGTGTCTCAAATCAGAGAATGTGCCGGCGAATTACAACGCTACGCCAAAGAAAATAACATCCCTATCGTCCTGATTGGACACATCACTAAAGAAGGCGGGATTGCCGGCCCCAAACTCTTGGAACACATTGTCGATACCGTTCTCCAATTTGAAGGAGATCGCCATCACACCTATAGAATTTTGCGCTCCCTGAAAAATCGCTTTGGCTCGACCGATGAGTTGGGCATTTATGAGATGCAAGCTACCGGCCTACGAGAAGTATCCAACCCTTCCGAGTTATTGCTTTCGCAAAAAGAAGAAGATTTGAGCGGGAGTGCCATCGCAGCCACCTTAGAAGGTATGCGCCCGTTGTTGATTGAGACCCAAGCGCTAGTCACCAGAGCCGTATATGGCAATCCACAACGCTCTGCCACCGGTTTTGATTTGCGGCGTCTGTCCATGTTGCTGGCTGTTTTAGAGAAGCGGGGCAATTTCCCCTTCGGACTCAATGATGTTTTTCTCAATATTGCCGGCGGTATCCGCATCGAAGATCCGGCACTGGATTTGGCCATTATCTCCTCCTTAATTTCTTCTTTGGAGAATGTAGCGATTCCCTCCAAGTATTGCTTTGCGGGCGAAGTGGGACTTTCCGGAGAAATCAGAGCAGTCAACCGGATAGAACAACGCATTCAGGAAGCAGACCGGCTTGGATTTGAAGTGATGTTTATCTCCAAGTATAATTTAAAGGGCTTGGATCTATCGAAATACCATCTTAAAGTCGTGGCTTTTGCCAAGGTGGAGGAGTTGTATGAGCGGTTGTTTGGGTAGTGGTCTTTGGTTTTTAGTGCGCGCCGGTGGCGCTTTTGGTCTTTGGTCTTTTGGACGCAGCAAGCTGCTTTTGGTCTTTGGCTTGGTTAGAGGTTTGTTCTTGGTTCTATTGCTGAATGCTTGACTTTTGTGGTTGAGAAAGATGAAGAAGTTGATTCGCTGCGCTAGTTGAGAAAGTTGAGACGTTCGCCTTCGGCTCTCTTGTTGAGACTTGTCCTGCGGACTTCGTTGTTGAGTGCTGCGCAGGTTGAGATGATTTGGGTTTTTATTTGGGACTTTACTTCATCACTGGATATTTGGATTTTTGTTTGGGTTTTTAGTTGAAAAAGTTGAATCGCTCGCAAGCTTCGCTAGTTGAATCGCTTCGCTAGTTGAGAAAGTTGAGACGTTCGCCTTCGGCTCTCTTGTTGAGACTTGTCCTGCGGACTTCGTTGTTGAGTGCTGCGCAGGTTGAGATGATTTGGGTTTTTATTTGGGACTTTACTTCATCAC
>JALVCY010000694.1 GCA_027009605.1 Saprospiraceae bacterium | reverse complement strand
GGGTTTTTTGTTAAATTGTTCAACTCTGCAATTGTTCAACTGATTATCAGTCAGTTGAACAATTGAACGCCGAAGGCAAATGAACAATTGAACACATTATAAATGCCACATTATGTCACGCACTCAACTGATTTGAAGTAAAAAAATTAGAACAAAGGTTAGTTACAAACTAGAATAGTTCATGACAACTAACTGATAATCAACTCTTTGTCGAGCTCTCACAGGATGAATGAAAGAAAATTTTTATAATATGTTAGTTTATGTATGCACCATTTCTTACTCAAATTTTAGCAGTCCAATACCAAGAATTTGTAGAGTTTCTTAGTGTAAACTTAGTGTTATCTAAAGTGCTCTTAGTGGTAAGGAAAATGTAATGCCTAACCACTAAGGACACGAAGTTGCCACTAAGAATTCACTAAGGTATTGATTGCCAACAAGTTAAGTACCACCTTTTTGTGCAATTTTTTACTCCCTGTCTAAGATATTTATTATTTTTATATTCTATTTTTGTAACTGTTTAGGTGCTCCTATTTTAGGGCAAAAAATAGGCATTTTTGTGGATGTTGAAGCTACAATTATTGAAGCGTAGCTGGGCTACGTGAAAAAATTTTAGCAAAAACAGGCGCAAAAAGGGCATTTTTTAACCAAAATAGTGGATACCTAAACAGTTACCTATTTTTTTCTTTCGTTTACCCTGATACATAGTCCCAACTAGACCGCAACGATACTGTGCGCCGAATGATAATTTTCTCTTTTCCAGTAGCGCAACAAAAAGTCAATATCATCCATCCAAAGCTTCCACAAACCTTCTTGAAATACCGGTAGTTTTTCGCCAAAATGATCCATACAATACAGACATAGCTCTTTGGACGTATTCTCCGACAAAAATAAGGTTTGGACATGCTCTGCCGTTTGGCTCTCATCAAAATAGGGATTATTCGGTAACGGAAAAGCACTATACACATACATCGCTACTTCCAGCCCCTTTTTAGGATTGAAAAACACCACCGCTATCTCACTTGAGTCTTGAGTCTTTTTATCCTCTATTTTTTTCTCTTTTGCCGCAAGGCGGATTCCGGCCTCACGGAGACGTTGGTCAAACTGCTCCTTACTTTGGTCGTCCAGCCCAAGCCCTTCATTGTAAAACTCCATAAGAGTATTGATAAAGCCTTCTACTTCCGGAGTCGGCATAAAGGCCATATCATACCCTCCGGTAAATGCACGAAAGGATTCCTGCTGTTTGGCAAAAAAGGCCTTCATCCCCTCCTGATCTTCATCGAGAAAACTCACCTTGGCTCGCTCGTCCATCGAATTTCGCTTATCTAAAACATAATCGGGATTAAAACCAAGCTTAAAGTAAGAGCCTGAAAACCACCAAACTCCTTCCCAGCGCACCAAGCCAATATTCACTATCGTATCGACTTCCACTAGTTCATCCGAGTAATCAAAAGACTTTTTTGTCATCAAAAACCGGTGTCCCGTTGCGATATACTCTAATTCAACAGTCTCTTCATCTTGCCCTTTGTACAAAAAACTACCTTTCACTCGGGGAGACATCTCCCGGCAAGCCGCTGTCACCGGATGTTCCGGCCCCAATATATCCATCACCCAATCCTTAGCATATCGACTCAACAGTTTAGTGGGCTGCCCAAGCGTAACATCATCCCTAACATCTTTGTATAGATCAATAAGCATGGATTTTGCGAGCTTATCCCTTTCCGCAATTTCAATAAGCGCAGTCACATCATCGTCTAAAACATCCAGCATATCCACCGCAAACAAATAAGTCTCATACAATATCCGATCCATCAACCTGCGTGCATCATAATAATTGGTATTAGTGGGATCCATCTCATAAAAGCTGCGCAAATAGACATTCTCGGGCGCATACTCCCACGCCTTTTCAAATATAGGGAAGACGGCATTTCCCAAGTTAAAAAACATGATATGATGGGGACTCAAAAATTTACCTAGTACATCTAAATCCAGAAAATACCAAATCAAAAACATCACGTCCTCCAGATTAATCTCTTCCTCAACGTAGGTTTCATCTACCGCATAAAAAGGGATGAGCCGGCCATATAATTCTTGGTGCTTACGCACAAAAGAGTTCCATACATTCGTGCCGGATACCAAGTCTTCAAAGTAGCAGGTCAAAAAACAAGCTAGTGATTGAATTCGACTCTCACTAAGTTTTAATTCCGACGAGATAAGAAAGTCATCTTGACGAAGTACATCATAGACTTCATTACACAATCTCAGGTAATACTTATCTGTTGGTGCTTGCTTGTCATAAGGCTTTAAATTCAGCCAAGTATCCAAATATATCTTTTTTCTCATGTATCCATTTTTTTTTGGCGTAAGCAAGAAAACTTTCCAAAAGTTTAAAGCTTTTGGAAAGTTCCGGGAAATAGTCTATTCGGAGAGCTCGTTCAACTGTTCAACTTAAAACACTGACAATCAACTAATTATGAGAATCAGTTGAACGATTGAACGCTTGAACAATGAGTTTGCTCCGAAAAGTCCACTCTGCCGGAAATTAAAGCACGGAACAAAATTTTATTTGGTTACCATTCGGTTTCCCTTATGGAAAGGGAAACGATGGAAGGGTTTTTAAAAAGAAACCAAATAAAATTTTGTGGTCTCAAGAGCAACCCACTACTCCCGACTTTTCGGAGTAAACTCAACAATTGAACAGAATACCTGTATCCAAAACAATACTTAGCAATCAGCACACATCTTTCAAAATCTCAACTTCCCGGGCAAGCCCAAAGATATAACAAAAAACGCCAAAGAAAAAACGCAAAGCCAATCACTCCCCAAATCGCATCAAATTAGAAGGGTAAAAAGTCCATTCCGGTGTATAAATGGTCTGATTATTCAAGTGGTACCAAGGGCTGATGTCTCTATCATAGTTGTTTTTCAGGACTTGTAATTCTTGAGCCGGCATATAGCTTTGCCCCAACAGAAATATTCTTTCCCCCGTAGCCGGATTCTCTGCCATATCTAAGACAATCACAGCATGTCCCGGAAATCCGCCCCGAATAAGAACATCGCCAATGCTCATTTGATTCATCTTAATTGGAATTAACTCTTTGGACAAAGATGATGTGCCGGCATACATAAAAATAGTCTCTAAGTAGTCCCAAAAATCCGCATAAGTATTCGATGGGTGATGGCGATGATTCCAGTAGGTCTTTGTTTGGCTCTTATTGACCACTATTCGACGGCCTTTCATCCATTCGGAATAGTTGACCCGCATTCCATTCGTAAAATTAAAATGAATCTTGTCATACGCCCCCTTTTTCCACAGATACTCCGCTCTTAATCTCATCACGGCATCCGCACATTGATGCAAATCCTTATGGCCAATATCCAAGTCTATTACAGCATCATAGACATCATTTTGCTTTTCACTTCCGTTAAAAAGCTTCACTTTTGCCCCCACCGGCTTCAATGGAAGTGCTCTCAAATAGGCTCCAAATGAACCATCCGGTACTTGGACTCTTTCAAAATTGGGGGGCACTTCAAATCGGGTTTGAATATCGTTGCCTAAAGCCTGCAAGCTGGTATCTGCTTTTGCAGTTGTTGCATTAGATTGGCTTTGAACACATCCGGCCAAAGAGAAGGACAAAAAGAGACAAATAACTGCTTTCATGGCTTTTATTTTACTGAAGTTTTGGTACACAGGCATAGTGGTTTAACAGTATAGTGACCGGATAGTTAGCAAAACTTTGTGGTAGCGGTTAAAGGTAAAGGGTTAAGGGTTAAGGGTTAAAGGTAAAGGGTCAAGGGTAAAAGGTTAAGGGTCAAGGGATTACAAGAAAACATAGGCTCGGTTGACTTCATTGAGTCCCCCCCCCCTTCACTCGGTATTTTTGTATTGTATAACAACGATTTCAACCTGCTACATGTTGTGGCACTCTGCAGCTGCGCACAAAACAGTTTCAACTACGTATTATTGTATTTTGCGGAAGTCCACAGCAACTCCCTATCAGGGAATCTAAAAGTAAAATGCTATACCGGCATAGCCTGCCCCGATTCCATTTACCCTGTATTCTCGTAGTACTTGCGTACTTCGTGAATACAAGGCAAATGTTGGAAAACCCCTTCGGGGTTAATTGTTGGGAAATCCTACTGTTTTTATTTCAAAATGTCTTTTTGCTAAACCGACATAGCTAGAATAAATTCGGAAATACCCAATAAATACCTACCTTGTGTCAAGAAATCTAAACGGACATGAAAGACCAAGAAAAAAATCTACTGCAGAGCTGGTTGGATAAGCTCCAACAAGAAAGTTGGCAATTAGAGCTATTAATCTCTGGATTTGCCATTTTTGGTTTGTTTAGCCTTAAGAACTACATCATGGGCGAAATGATCACGTATTATGCCAATACGCATCAAGATTTATCCTTACTAATTGGCTATCAGGTATTGGTTGTTATCTATTTAGAAACTCAGATTTTCATCATCAATCTATTGGTTCATATTTTGATACGGGGGCTTTGGATTGGTGCCATTGGTCTGCGCTATGTTTCGGGGGATATAGATTATACCCAACTGAAATATAATGACCGATTCATCAAATACTATAAACGAACGGTCGGTAGCTTTGACAAGTACATCATCGGGTTAGAGAAGGTATCCAGTGTTATTTTTTCATTTACTTTTTTACTATTTTTCGTATTCATCTCGTTCTTTCTTTTTATCAGTATGAGCGCATTAATATTTATCATCATTACAAAACTAGGGTATCAAGATTATGATCGTTTGATTTTGATAATCAATATCATTTGGCTATCGGCATTTGGGCTGGTCGCCTTTGATTTTATAACGCTGGGACTCATCAAACGCATCAAACAACGACATTTTGCCGCCTTTTATATAGGGCTTTACAAAGTGGTGGGCGTACTAACTTTATCGTTTTTGTGGAGACCCTTATTATTGAATTTCTTAGATCAAAAATACACGAAAAGACTATTATTTGCTATCGTTCCATATATTTTCCTTCTCGTAATAATCCTTCCCAACAATAAAATCAATCAGTTTGAGTATTTTCTTCCAATACGGTCAACACCGGCATCTTCGCAATTGGAGATGTCCACTCGTTTGATAAATGAGCATGCTTTTAACAGCCAGTTTTACGATGATATGCGCAGTCATGAGCCAACGGATTTTACAGTAATCCGTAGTATCAGCCTTCCGTCAAACAAAGTAAAGGGCCCCCTTTTTGAAGTCTTTACTAAATACACCATTGGCACGGAACATTATCTGGAGCACCAAGACTCCACCCTACTCAAGCTCCACAAAATAGGCTTTAGCAATACGTCCTTCACGAATGACGATTATTCCGTCTATACCAAAAAGGAAAAGAAAAAAATCATCAAAAATTTTTTAGCGCAAGCGGGTGATGACCTTGACAAAAGCCGCAAATCAGCTATTCGCGACAGCCTAAACCAAGTTTTTAAGGAGCAATCAGAGCGCGCTTACGCAAAAAACATCCTTAAACTCAAGAAAATACTCCATGAAGAAATAAGCTTCTTCATTGATAATCAACCGGTTAACGACTCCTTAATCTCTATGGACTTTTACATCCACCCCAACAAAAATGAAAAAGGCCTACTTTGCTTTTTCCCCATCGACCTAAGCTTGGGGCGGCACACTTTCTCCTATCACAAAAAGTATCTAAAAAACAGAAAAAAGGGTATCATTGACACCTTCAAGGTGACCATTCCCTTTATTTATGTAGGAAAATAACCCTCCTAAGAAGGATCGGTATTCTTCATCCCCGGCAACAAATCTTGAAGCGCTTGTGCCTTATGAATCAAAACCGGGATATGCTGAGAGCAGATATAATGGGTTTCTCCTTTGAACTCAAAATTCAAGATAGGCATCTCATCGGAAGTGGTTTGGCAAACGATGCAAGCTTTTTTCTTTTTCTGATTTTCCATTTCTTTTTTTTTTGCTGCAAAGCTACATAAACTTTAGTTTTGGTACACAAGTTTTGCAGTATAACTGTGAGTCAAGGGTTAAGGATTTACAAATCTCCGAAAAGAAAGAAAACCATCTCAACCAGCGAGCCAAAGACGAGCGTCTCAACTTCTTCAACTAGCGAAGCTTGCGAGCGAATCAACTTCTTCAACTTTCTCAACTAAAAACCCAAACAGAATTCCAAATATCATGTAATGAGTAAAATCCCAAACAAAAGCCCAAATCATCTCAACCTGCGAAGCACTCAACCACGAAGTCCGTATCCACGATAGTAATCGGGACAGTATCAACCTAGAGAGCCGAAGGCGAACGTCTCAACTTTCTCAACTAGCGAAGCTTGCGAGCGAATCAACTTCTTCAACTTTCTCAACTAAAAACCCAAACAGAATTCCAAATATCATGTAATGAGTAAAATCCCAAACAAAAGCCCAAATCATCTCAAC
>JALVCY010000693.1 GCA_027009605.1 Saprospiraceae bacterium | reverse complement strand
CTTGGTGTTTTCAGCCAAATAAATTTGGCTGCTACCAACTCCTAATAGCACTTGGTTTTTTCAGCCAAATAAATTTGGCTGCTACCAACTCCTAATAGCCATTTGGTTTTTTCAGCCAAATAAACTTGGCTGCTACCAACTCCTAATGGCCACTTGGTTTCAGGAGTTGGTAGCCAATAATTAGTCTCTAACCAGTTGGAAGTCGGTACGTCTATTTTTGGCTCGACCGGCGTCTGTATTATTGCTGGCGACCGGTTTGTCAGGGCCGTTACCAATCACAATAAACCGGTTTCTGGAGAACCCATAAGTATTGGCTAAGTAGTCAGCCACAGCCTGTGCTCTTTTGCGCGAAAGCGCCATGTTGGTGGCCCGGCTACCGGTGTTGTCGGTATTACCTTCGATACGAATACGGGCATTGGAGAAGGCTTTGGCAATGTCAACAAATTCTTTATCGATAATGTATTTGGCGTTGTCATCCAATTGGTATTCTCCGGTACGGAAGGCGATACTGACACCTTTGGAAGCAATCGCTTCTTTCTTTTTGGCATCTGCAGAATTGATTTTGGTAAACTCTTTTGTGCCTTCTGCTTCTTGGGCTTTGCCGGAGAGCTTGGCGTTTCTGACAATGCGGTCGTATGCGATTTGTCTCCAGCTGGGGATATGTCCTTCGACAAATCCAAGTTTGGTGTACACATCGGTCATTCTCCGGTACAAGTCTTCACCTTTTACGCCCTTGTAATTGGGGTTCAGTCCAAAGAAATTGAGATTGTCCCCATGAGTAACCAAGCGGACATTATTGATGGCTTGCAAGGTCATGTCTTCCGTAATTCCGGAAAAATTTTCCGCAAGGATTTTGGCCGCTTTTCTTTTGGCAACAGGGTTGGTATTGATTTCGGCAGCACCAATCATCCAGCCTTCATAGAGATCGGCTAATTCTTTCTTGTGATTAGTGACCCAAGAACGTTTGGCGATAAATGCATCCGCAATAATGTTAGAAGCAGAGCGGGTATTCTCTAAAATACGTGCTCCCGGGACGGCCTTGACACAAGCGATGTCATCGGGACTCCAAACGACCGCCGCATCCACCTTATTACTCTTAAAAATAGCCGCCGCATCAACAGCCGAAGCTTGTGGGATAATCTCGACATCACTTTGCGAAAGCCCTCCGGCTTCTAATAACCATAGCAAGAAGGAGTGAGAAGGGGTCATTTCAGCGACCGCAATGCGTTTACCCTTCAAGTCGGAAACCCGATTGATACCCCGTCTAGCGACAATCGCATCGCCACCGCGAGACCAATCCGCCTGAAAAACGACGACCGGATCATAGTCTTTAAGAGAGCCCATTTCGGTCGGCAACGCATCGATGGTGCACCAAAGCAGGTTGACTTCATCGTTTTTCCAAGCTGCTCTAGAAGGCTCAAAATCATCCATAATCTCAAAATTGACTTTGAGGCCATAGTCTTTGTAAAAGCGGGAATCTTCACTGGCTTCAAATCCATTGTTGAAGTATTGCCCACCGGCGTATCCTCCCCAAGTGACCACGCCAATGTTGATGACATCATCGTCATTGGAAGTATTGCGATGATTTTTTTTCTTGGTGGATGGTGTGTTGGTTGTTTCTTTTGCTTTATTTTTGATTTTTTCGCCTATATCTGTATTTTCACCGAGATACTTAATACCAAAGAAGACACCGGCAACGATGAGGATGGTAATCAAAAGTTTGGAGAAAGCAGTTAATCTGGTTTTTGCCATTTTATTATTTTTTGTTTCGAGTGATTGAATTATTCAAATAGGGAGTCGTACTGATTTCCTTGGCCTTGATCTCTTTCGACCTTAATGGGCGAATCCAGGTCTAGGACGTCAGACTCGTTGTTGGCTTGTTCTAAAATTCGGCCTTTATCGTTACCTAAAAGAAGGGATTCGCTTTCTTTTTCCCATTTGCTTAATAGTTCTAGGCCTTCTTCTTCAAAGACACCATTTTGGAGGTCAACCGAGTCCATAAAATTAGTGGTCATATCCATAAAGCGCTCCATTTCGCCTACTTTTTGGCTGACATCTTCGGCAATGGCGTCTAATGCCATATCAAACATTTCCTTTTTGTCCCCGTTGCCGGAAATAATACTTTTCGCATTTTTCATAGCGGAGTGACTGGCACGAATGGCTTTACGTTCTTGCTCTTTGACGGCTACTTGGTCGGTGATGTCTTCGAGCATGATTTCAGAATTTTCATACATTTTGACCAAGACGCGGTAGAGTACTTCCATTTTGGTGTAAAGCTCATCTAGCCGCATATTGGAGTCCTTGAGTCGTCCGGCCTTACGGGCTTTGAGTACCATGATGGATTTTTTGTTGGTATTTTTGGCTCTGTTGGCCATAGAAAGATTGCTTTTAATTTCGCGCTCATTCTTTTTAATCATCTCTTTGAGTTGGTGCATTTGCCCCCGGAGTTTGCCGATTTGGGTATTCATTTTACGCAAGTTGCTTTTTAGGTCGGCGATGTAATTCTTCAAGATTCCGATGGGGTCAATAGTGACAAACATACCGGTAATCCACCGCATGATACTTTTGTAACCATAGCTAATGAGATTGCGAGCTCTCGGGTCTAAGGCCACATAAATGATGGCGCCCAAAGCTGCAAGCAGTAAGGTAATTTGGAGTGTGGTATATAATCCTGCAAGGATAGCGGGTAAAATCTGAAGTAAAAGATATCCGCCCCCGATAATAATAGCGCCAAGGAACAATTTTCCGGTTAGGCCTTCGGGTCTATCCCAAAAAGATTTCTTTTTAAATTCTTGCATTTCAGGTGACATATATAACAGTTTTGTTGGTTTGGTGTTTTCGAGGGGTGAAGATAAGGAAAATTCCTATTTTCTTTTGGTCTTATGGTAGATTTTCCATAATTGAGTGAGTCGCTTGCGCAAATTTTCATTAAATAGGACAAATAAGAGACCAATCGCAAGGAGTATGCCCACAATATTCATTAGCCCCCCCACAATTCTGGGAAGCACTAATAAAATGAGCAATCCGATAAGAATCTGTATGGTAGATTTTTTCATTGTAAAAATTTCACTGCAAAATAATGAATTTATGGATATTTGAAGTGTTTTTTTCTACCTGATGGAGGAAAAATGGTACGAATGGCTTGTTTGGGTCGATGTTTTGGTGGTTGTAGGGACGCACGGCCGTGCGTCCCTACATCCACCGCACTGCCGTGCGTCCCTACCAACCATCATCCGCTATCCCGTTAAACCGTCCCTTTATTTCAAGTATTGCTTCATTTTGGTGATATCTTCTTGAATTTTGTTGACTAGGAGCTGGTAGGATGCGACAAAATTACCTTTGGCTGTTTGGACTTTGGCTTTGGCTTGCGCTAAATCTTTTTCTAGATTTTGGATGTGTTTTTGGTGGTTTTCGATTTCTTTTTGAAGATTTTGGATTTGCTTTTTCTTTTCTTCGATGGCTTTTTGGTTGGCTTGGATTTCTTGGTTACGTTTGCCGATGTTGTTTTGTTGTTGGTTTTGGAGGGCGTTGTGGAATTTGGCTTCTTCGTTTTTTAGGACGTCTAAGTAGTGTCTTGCGGATTTTTCTAATTGGGGAGGGGTGACGCCCATTGTTTGGGCTAGGGTATAGGCGGATTTAAACCGGGTTGCTTCGTCCATATTCATTTTTTCCAATGACTTGATGGCGTTCATGAACTCTAAGTAGTCATAACCCGGCGTGTTGGCTTTTTCCAAGGCTTGTAGTAAGATATTCATGAACTTCTCGTCTGCTTTGCCTTTGACCATGGTCACGGGGATAATCGGGTCGCTCTTGGTGGATGAAGTCGTCTTTTTTGGGGGTGTTTTAGGTTTGGTAGGTGTTGTCTTTTTGCTCCCCCCTTCATCGACGACAAATAAAGACTTTAAGTTCTTAATGAATTGACTCATTTCTCTCGGAATTTTTTTGAAGTGCAAATATAGGGATAATTGGACTAATGAGATGGAGAGAAACGGAGATTCAAGGGGGAAATTACGGTCTTTGGGGCAGTCAGCCGGTTTCTTATTAGCACCAGCTGCTAGCCGGATAATCCCAAAATATCCAATATATGTCACCCGCATTTTGACGAAAGTCATTCGAGAATTAGAGAAAAAAACCTTTCTTTGCGGCTTCAAAATTAGAAATGTGCGAATGATTCATCCAAATTTAATCAATCCCAAGAGTATTTTGGTCGTTGGGGGCTCCAATAATGTCCATAAACCCGGGGGCAAGTTGGTAGATAATTTAATCAAAGGAAATTTTAAGGGGACGCTGGCGGTGGTTAATCCCAAGGAAGATTATGTCCAAGGCTTAAAGTCATATCGGAGTATAGAATTGACTTCCGGATTTGATTTGGTGTTTTTAGCAATCCCTGCTAAATATTGCTTGGCGACCGTTGAGTATTATGTGAATCTTGGCACGAAGGCTTTTATTATTATCTCTGCCGGATTCGGGGAAGTGACCGAAGAAGGTAAAAAGAATGAACAAAAAATAGCCCAAATTATCTCGGATGCCGGGGGCACACTGATTGGGCCTAATTGTATCGGTATCATTAATGAGAATTATCACGGTGTTTTTACGACTCCGATACCGAATTTGTCGAAAGAAGGATGCGACTTGATATCCAGTTCCGGTTCTACGGCTGTTTTTATCATGGAGAAGGCAGTTTCAGTAGGTTTGCGGTTTTCCAGTGTTATTACGGTAGGGAATGCGGCACAGACGTCGGTAGAGGATGTGTTGGCGTATTTGGATACCCATTTTGATCCGCAAACAAGCAGCAAGATCATCATGATTTATGTGGAAGATATCCACGAGCCCCCCAAATTTTTGAAACATGCTGCTTCGCTCATCGAAAAAGGATGCAAAATAGCCGCTATCAAAGCGGGGGTGACTGAGGCGGGCTCTCGGGCGGCTTCTTCCCATACGGGGGCTATGGCTTCTTCAGATATGGTCGTTCGGGCTTTGTTTCGCAAGGCGGGCATCGTGTATTGCAGCTCCCGGGAGGAGTTGATTACGGTGGCTTCCATCTTTAAATATCGCAAATTGATGGGCCCCAATATTGCGGTGATTACCCACGCCGGCGGCACGGCTGTGCTCTTGACGGATTCGTTAGAAAAAGGAGGACTTCAAGTGCCGGCTATCCCCGACGCTATCGGACAAGAATTAAAAACCTATCTAGATGCCGGTTCGTCAGTCAAAAATCCAATTGATTTTTTGGCTACCGGTACGGCTGACCAATTGGGAATCATCATTGATTATGTAGAGCATAAGATGGATTTTATTCATGGGATGGTGGTTGTTTTTGGCAGTCCCGGACTCTTTAATGTAAAAAATGTCTATCAAGTTTTAAATGTAAAAATGGATGTGTGCTCTAAGCCGATTTATCCGGTTTTGCCGTCTATTATTAATGCCCAGCAAGAGTTGAATTATTTTACTTCAACGGGCAAGATTAATTTTCCGGACGAGGTAGGATTGGGTACGGCTTTAGCGCAAGTGTATTATCGAACGCTTCCGCAAAATTCGACTATTGAAACACCTGAAGTCGATGTACCTGCCATCCGAAAAATCTTAAAAAACGTGGAAGATGGTTTTTTAGATGTAGCGGTTGTAAAGGCTTTGCTGGATGCAGTAGGCTTGCCACAAGTAGCTGATTTAGAGACAGATAGGCTGGATAAAGCGAAAGATTTTGCCAAAGAGATTGGTTTTCCTTTGGTGATGAAAGTGGTAGGGCCGGTACACAAAACCGATGTTGATGGAGTCTCTGTGGGTCTCAGAAGAATGGAGCAAGTAGAAGCAGAATTTAGTCGTTTGATGCAAATCAATGGAGCTAAGTCTGTCTTAATTCAACCGATGCTTTCAGGCATAGAATTATTTATTGGTGCCAAGCGAGAGAAGCAGTATGGGCATTTAGTATTATTTGGATTAGGGGGGATTTTTATTGAGGTATTTGAAGATGTCCGGGCTGTGTTAGGGCCTTGCAAAAAGCAAGAAATACTAGGCCAACTCCAAAAACTCAAAGGCTACAAAATCTTAAAAGGCTATCGCGGCAAAGAGGGCATCAATATCGACTTATTTATAGAATACATCATGCGGGTCGGGGCTTTGTTGCGTGCGGCTCCGGAAATTTCTGAAATTGATATTAACCCATTGTTTGCGGTTGGGGATGAAATCCGGGCGGTGGATGTGCGAGTAAAGGTGAAGCAGTAGGGGATTGGATACGGCATTCTTCGGAGAGACCAGGCCAAACCTAGGCTTACGACCAATAATAAGGGGCGGGGCTAAATCCAAAACTGCTCCAACGGATTGTCCAAACTAAAGAAATGAATCAAATTTAGACGTAAGGACATTGTTAGGTAGTGAATAGTTATTTATTCCGGATATTTCTTATTTTATTTGCGGCAAACATACGATATGAGTAAAAAAATCAAAAAACCC
>JALVCY010000692.1 GCA_027009605.1 Saprospiraceae bacterium | reverse complement strand
CAATTGGTGCCTCAAATATCATTGATGTGACACTTGTTGAAGGGGTTGAAATCTCTACTATTGTTGTCACCGCATTGGGTGTCTCAAAGGATGAAAAAGCTATCGGTTATGCTGTACAGCAAGTCGGTGGGGATGAATTAACTCAAGCACGAGAGACCAACATTGTCAACTCCTTGAACGGAAAAATTGCCGGTGTCCAGATCACCAATAGCTCCGGTGCCGTTGGTGCTTCTTCTAGAATTGTCTTGCGGGGTGCTTCTTCAATTGTCGGAAACAACGAGCCGTTGTTTGTTGTTGATGGAATTCCAATTGATAACACCAGCTATGGTACATCTAACTCATCCGGTGGATTTGATGCTCCTAATGGAGTTGCAGATATCAATCCGGATGATATTGAGTCTATGTCTGTACTTAAAGGGCCGTCAGCCGCAGCACTATATGGTATTCGTGCCGCTAACGGTGTCATCTTGATTACCACGAAGAAAGGAAATAAAGGTAGCGGTCTTGGCATTTCATTTAATGCCAACTTGTCTTTTGAATCTCCTTTGAGACTACCGGACTATCAAAACTCTTATGGTGGAGGCGGAAACCAAAACTATTATCAATGGGTAGATGGATCTAGTGGTAGTGGAGGTACAGATGAAAGCTGGGGACCTGCATTAGATGCCGGATTGAATTTTATTCAGTTTGATAGCTATAAGCATGGAGGTCAAGCGACTCCATGGGTTTCTCATCCCAATAATATTAAAGACTTTTTTGATTTGGGTGTAACTCAAAACTATGGTCTTTCATTTTCCGGAGGCGCAGATAAAGTGGCTTACCGCCTATCTATGGGTAGCCAGAAGCAAAAAGGAATGGTGCCTAACACCAGTATCCAAAAAATCAATGTGGGTGGTAATACTTCATTTAACATTACAGACAAGCTTACTGCCGGTCTAAGTGTAATGTATGTAAAGCAAACCAGTGATAACTTACCTACAGGTGGATATAACAATGAAAACCCTGTACAACAGATGATTTGGTCTCAAAGACAAGTCGATTTTACAGAATTAAAGGATTATAAGAATCTTCCCTTAGCTGCGGAGGGGACTGCGGCAGAAGGTACACCATTAAACTGGAATACCCGTTTCCAAAACAATCCTTATTGGGTATTGGAAAACAACCTAAATAAACTAAACAAGGACAGAGTCATTGGTGGTCTAAATTTTGGATATGAAATTATTGACGGCCTAAGAGCAGATTTAAAAACCGGTGTGGACTATTACGCCAGTGTGATTACTGAGCAAAAAGCAATAGGTAGTAATGAGTATAAGGACGGTTTCTTTAGTGAAACAGACCGGAACTTTCAAGAAACTAACTCACAGTTTACTTTAGCTTATACAAAGCCTTTTACTCCTGATGTTGATTTTGAATTGACTATTGGAGGTAATAAGATGAACAGAAAGTATAATCGTCTTCATAGCGAAGCACCTGCGCTTGAGCTTCCCGATTTATATACATTGACAAACCTAAAATCAGGTTCTACTGCGGTAAATACCAAAACCATTAAAAACAGTGCCATCAATAGTGTATTTTTCACTACTCAAATTGGTTTCAAACACGCTATTTACCTTGATATTGCCGGAAGACAAGACTGGGCTAGTGTATTACCGAAGGACAACAACTCCTTCTTCTATCCATCTGTTAACTTGAGTGTGGTCGCTTCTGACTTATTTAAGATGGACAAAAACACTTTCTCTTACTTGAAAGTTCGCGGTGGTTGGTCTAAGGTAGGTGGTATCGGCGCTTTGAGCCCTTACAACCTAGAACAAACCTACCCCTTCAGATCAGAAGCTTGGGGCAGCACCTTATTGCCTTATTCATCCCAGACACTTCGTAACCCATTGTTATTTTCAGAAGCAGTGGTGGGTACTGAATTTGGCCTAGAATATAGAGGCTTTAAGAATAGATTACATTTTGATGCGACTTACTACGACCAAACCAGTAAAGACTTGCTTGTTAAGCTTGAAGTATCCGCTGCGTCCGGATTCATTTATGCATGGGATAATGTAGGTGAGATGAGAAACAAAGGAGTAGAATTGTTATTAGGTGGAGACATCATCAAAAGAAAGAACTTTAACTTTGGAATGGATGTGACTTTCGCCAAAAACAACAATGAAGTAGTTTCATTAGGAAATGCTGATGCGATGATTCTTGGTGGACAATGGAATGTTGATGTAGAAGCTATCGCCGGTCAACCTTATGGTGTTCTATTTGGCCCGGGTTATCTAAAATCACCGGACGGACAGATTGTCCATTCTAATGGCTTGCCGGTTATTGATCCAACCAACAGAATTCTAGGAAATGTAACCCCTGATTGGACTGGTGGAGTGACCTTCAATTTAGGCTGGAAAGGCTTATCTTTTAACACCATTATCGACGCTAAAATGGGTGGTGACATGTACAGTATGACCACCACTTGGGGACGCTATGCAGGTGTATTAGAAGAGACGCTTCTTGGACGTGAAGAAGGAATCATCGGGGATGGTGTCAAGAATATTGGGACAACTGAAAATCCTAAATATGTGACTAATGATGTTGTTGTAACTGCTGAACAATACAATAAAGCAGCCTACTCCAATAGTGTAGCAGAAGGCTCTGTATTTGATGCTTCCTACGTAAAACTTAGACAAGTCATGCTTTCTTACAAGTTGCCTAAAAAACTTGTAGGCAAATCGCTCCTAAAAAATGCGACCATTAGCTTTGTTGGAAGAAACGTGGCATTGCTTTATGCGCCAATACCTCATATTGATCCTGAAAGTGCTTTTGGTAGTAGTAATGGATTACAAGGAATTGAATTTGGTCAGCTTCCTTCTGCTAAAAGCTATGGTTTTAATTTGAATCTTAACTTCTAAAACAAAAAACATGAAAATACTAAAATATGCTCTTATAGTCACTTTCGTTGTCTCTATTTTCTCGAGCTGCGACAAGGGATTTGAAGAGCTTAATAAAAACCCTAACGAACCCACCAAAGTACCTTCCGGACTTCTTTTGGCTGATGTGGTTCGTAATACCGGAAACAATTTATACAGCACTTTTATTGGTGGTGACATGGGCGAATGTTGGGGACAGCATTGGGCCAAAGTTCAGTACAATGATGAAGCTCGATACATTCCTAGATCTAGCATTATTGAAGCTATTTGGAAAAACTTCTATGAAGATGTAGTTTCTGATGCCAGCCAAATGGAGGCTTTAGCAGCCAAAGAAGGCAACGATGCCGGTCAAGGCGCTGCTATTGTGATGCAAGCTTATGCTTATTTGATTTTGACAGATTATTTTGGTGATATTCCTTTTAGTGAAGCCGCTAAGGCACAGGAAGGTATCTTTACACCAAAATATGATAGTCAACAAGATGTCTATCACGGTGTCATCGATATGCTAAACAGAGCGTCTGATTTATTGGCATCCGGTAGAGGGTCGCTTATCTCTACATCTGACTTGCTGTATGGTGGCGATGTCGCAAAGTGGGAAAAATTTGCCAATTCTTTACAATTCAGAGCGTTGATGCGTATTTCCGGAAAGGAAGACGTAAAGGACAGATTAACTACATTAATGGGCAAACCTATGTTTGCATCTAATGATGATGATGCAGAGTTAACCTACTTATCTGCAAAGCCCAATGCGAATCCTATTTGGGAAACTGTTGTGGATGGTGTACGTGAAGAATTTAAAGTAAATTCTGTGCTAGTTGATATGCTTCAAAACAATAGTGACCCCCGTTTGGATGTCTATGTTGCCAAAAATGCAGCCGGAGAATATCGCGGCAAACCTGCCGGAATATTTGACCTACCAAGTGATGACTACAATTATGACAATGTGTCCCCTATCGGAAGTGCTTACTTGCAGCCTGAAAAACCTGCTGTATTCATGTCTTATTCTGAATTGTTGTTCTTCCAAGCGGAAGCAGCCAAGCAAGGTTGGATTACCGGCAGTGCCAAAGATTTTTACGAAGCAGGTGTCAAGGCCAATCTTGAGAAAAATGGAAAAGGTGACGATTATGCAACTTATATTGCGACCCCATTTGCGGCTTACAATGACGCAAATGCCATGGAGAAAATTGCGACCCAAAAATGGCTTGCTTTGTTCTGCCAAGGAGCAGAAACTTGGACGGAATGGAGACGCACAAAAATTCCTGCGTTAACTCCGGCTATTGATGGAAATATCAATGAAATCCCATCCAGGATTCCTTATCCTTCTATTGAGCAATCAGTAAATAAGGATAATTATAATGCTGCAGTCTCATCTTTAGGGGGTGACTTATTGACCACTAAATTTTGGTGGTTGAACTAATTTTTATAATCAAAAAATACAAAAAATGAAAAATATATTTTTCAAAGGTCTTGCCCTACTATTAGTGCTGGGATTCACTTGGAGCTGTAATAAAGAGCCCCAAGATCTCGTGACCCAAAATGCTAAAGTAGGCGGCCTTGTGGATGTGGAGACTCCTCTTCATGTTTACAAAAAAGGAGAAACAGCAAAGGAGTTTAAGACAACTTTGCTTGTCTATCAAGGTGAAGTCAAAACCAATAAAATCCAAATCTTCAAACAGTTTTTTACTGCTGCTGGAGAGGTTAGTAATATCGAACTCCTAAAAACAGTTGATATTCAGGACAAATCTAAGGCTAGCACAATTGAGTTTACCCTTAATTATGCCCAACTAGCAGAAAATATCGCCATTAATGGAACTCAACTTGATCCTAATGACGATAGCAATTTGGTCGTCGGTGATGCTTGGGTGCTTACCTACAAAGCAGAAACTTCTGAAGGAACAGTAGGCCTTAATAAGGCAACGACTAAGGTTGGTGTGTCCGGCAGACTCGCCGGCGTCTATGACATTAAGCGCGGATGGTATATCCACCCTTCTACTGCACCAAACCTTGCGGCTAATTATGCCGGTGGGACTAAGGTTATCGAATCTGTTTCTGACGGTTTATACAAAATGACAACAATCGGCCCTTGGAACGATGACAATCCTATTTATTTTATGGCTGATGAGGATAATTTTACCATTACTATACCGAAGGAAGTAAATGGCGCTGTGCAAAAGGTATGGGGCGGAGCTGACGAAGTAGCAACTTGTCAAGACAATCCAGCCAACCTAGCTGATGTCACTTGCACAAATACCTTCTCTTATGAAGCAGATGGCCATGATGTCATTAAGATATCTTATGGTTACATCAGAACAAGTGGAACCCGTGAATTTGACGAAATTTTAATCAAACAGTAAAATGGAAAATAAAATGAAAAAAAATCTATTCAATTTCCTCGCTTTTACGTTGGTTTTTCTTGTTGGCTTTTCCAGCTGTAAGAAAGATGACTTTACGGGAAAGGCGACGTGGAAAGCAGCAGATTCCAAAGCAGCTTTGGACAATACATCGTTTACAGTAAAAGAGACTGATGAAGATATCACAATCCCTCTTACTATCACAGTTTCTGAAGCACAAATTGCTGACATAAAAATCAATGTGAATGTTATACCTGGCGCAACTGCCACTGAAGGGGATGATTTTACATTTGACCATCAAGTCATCATTCCGGCTCACCACACCACTGGTGTTTGTAACGTAACCATAGTTGGTGATGGCGATGCTGAAAATGACGAACAGTTTTCTCTTGCTTTCGGAGATTCTATTGCAACTAATGTGAACATTACCACAAAGAGAGCCGATTTTACCATTAAGTCCAATGACCTAAGCTTAGTCTTTGATTGGGGGGGAACTGTCAACCTTGACAGTACCGAGGTCGAGCTTTGCGACTCTGTCGATATGGATGTATATGTAATGAATGCGGACACGGCAGACTTAGGAATTTATGACGCCGCTACCGGTGCTTGTCCTGAATCTATAGTCCTTTCTAACTATACGCCTGGGGACTATTATTTCTGGACGGCTCTTTGGCAAAATCAAATTAGACCCGCATCCGGTACTATTGATTTTCCTCTTACAATTACCGCTGCCAAAGGAACTGGTGATCCGCAGGCAGTCACTCAAAATCCTTCGTCTGTTACTACTTCTGATGATACTGATCAAGTAAATGATGGTGGACAAACCTTCCATGCTCTACTTAAGGTAACGGTTAAGGAAGATGGTTTCGACATCATTGATCCATATACAGGAAATGTTTTATTGAGCCTTTAATTGAACCTTCCTGTTTCGATATAAACCTTCCTTCGGCTTGCCGGAGGAAGGTTTTTTGGTTCTTTGACAAATCCCGTGAAAAATGAGTATTTCCAAGAATAATGCAAAATATTTAAATCCATAAAGTCCCCATTTCAAAAGCTATCATGCTAACACAAATCGTATAAAAATAAATTTATATATCTCGGTTCGGGCGCAGTAGGAGGCTGTCCACACTTCCGCTTTGTTTATGTTGAAGTTAAGCATCGCGTCTGCTTTAGCTTTTACCGTCTGCTTT
>JALVCY010000691.1 GCA_027009605.1 Saprospiraceae bacterium | reverse complement strand
TGGCTTTTAGGCACCCGTACACAGGGTGTGACCGCCGTACGATGTAGTCAATTTAGAGAAAATCCAAAATTGTCAATGAATGTCCAAAATTGCTTCCACCTGCTATCAGTATGATATAAAGCTCTCATAATCAATGTCTTTTGTGCGCCGTCAATTTTCCATTTCATACCTGATTGGCAACATCGCTGCTTTGTAATGACTTTACATGCCGCTTCTGTCACTCCTGAACCAACAGGCAAATTATTTTCCGAGTGTAAGGCATAGTCCATCTGATGAACATGATTTGTAAAATACGTTATGGCCGTTTTTAGATTTTCTTTTGCTACTTTACTCAATTTTTGTTTGCGCCTGAATTTCTTCATCTGCTCCAGTAATTCTTCTGCACCTTGATGTTCATCAAGTAATTTTTTACGTGCACATTGCAACCATTGTTTTCTTTCATAGGCCGATTTTGATGATGCCTTACTTGCCTTTGTCAAATATTCACACGCATGCCAATAATCTATTATTGATATATCTGTATGTGGTTTCAAAAAACTCCAATTATCCTTCGCTCCATCTGCTAATCCTACATATTTAACCTCTTTATTTCTCAATAAAAATTTCACTTCCTCTATTTCTTTCCTCAGCCGACAATCAAAACTTTCCTTTCCGTACTCTGGTGCGTTCGCTAAATAAATAGTATGTAGTCGCTTTCCTTCCTTGTCATGAAAACTTATGGTGCCATTCATTGTCTCCCGATAGCCATCCCCTACAATATGCATAGTCGTGCCATCTCTGCCTATGCTAACACTCTGAATATCAGTAATATCTATCGGAATCGTGTACGGTATTCGCTTTTCTTCCTTTTCTATCGCTTCTCCAACTAATTGTCCTAAATTTTGTATATAATCCTGAGACAAATTCCGACAATGATTCTCCGATAAATCTTGTTTTACTTTTTTCGCACTCATATTGGAGTATTTACTACTCACCTGTTTTGCTAACTTAGGTGTAGCATCTCGAATAATTCTACAGTTAGCTTCTAGTGGAACAAATGTCTTCCCTCCTGCTGAACTTTGATAGACGTAACGTTCTATTTCTTTCGCGCCGTAGGGTGTTTGATACTTTTTTTTTCCTTCCCTTTGCTCGTCAATGTCCTCCCTTTTACTTCAATGGGAGAACCATCTGTATCAAATAATTCCAAAGCTTCTTCCGTCGCTAACAGCCCTGCTTCACTTAAAGCTTTTGCTATCTGTTCTTCACTATTTAGCATCGATGTCGGATCAAGTTCAATTTCTAATTCTACCGTAATCTTGTTGCCATCCTTTTTTATTAACTTACTATTCATGATGTTTTTTCCGCCCAATATACTAATTTTTTTTACATCATGCGGCGGTCACACCCTGTGTACGGGTGCCTAAAAGCCACTTAATCAGTTTTTTAAATGGACAAAAATGTTCTGCAGAACATTTGCTTGAACAAGACTCCAATACTCATGCTTCACAGGTTGTAGTGGATGGCGTAGTTGTCA
>JALVCY010000690.1 GCA_027009605.1 Saprospiraceae bacterium | reverse complement strand
GGTATCTCAATGACCGGGGCATCCGAATAAGAAATCGCAAAGCAATCACATCCATCCGTAGGAATAGACAGCTCTTGCTCCGGATGATCAGGTACAATTGCCGTCAAACAAATACAATACTCTCCTTCCCGAAACACCCGATTGAGCCGTAAAAACTGTCTTTCACTCTCCGGCAACACATCATCCTCTGTAATATTAGCTCCACTACCATCCCAATCTTCGCCGGTAAAATTTCTAGCAGAATTGGCCGCAATCGTCAAAGGTACATCCAAAAAATTCTCCTTATCCAAGACCAATCCATTCGGCCCGGTAGCATGAATTTTCAAATTATATTCCACTTCGACATTGCTGGTATTGACCACAGAAATAAACACGTCTCCAATGACATCATCAAAATTATCAAAATGCGGAAGATGGGGTGGCTGTTTATGTATCGTAATCTGCAAGGGCTGCGCAGACAAGTTGACACTCCAAAAACTAAAAAGGATAACAAGACCGAAAAAAGGTATTTTAGTTTTCATAGGGCAATGAATTTTGGGTTATTCAAAAGCGGAGATTATAACTCAGGTTGGCTCGAGTTTCTTTGA
The DNA here is from genome assembly GCA_027009605.1 of Saprospiraceae bacterium. Lineage (GTDB taxonomy): Bacteria > Bacteroidota > Bacteroidia > Chitinophagales > Saprospiraceae > HyVt-613. Next base: position 926 of record JALVCY010000690.1, on the reverse strand, counting down.
GCGGCACCGTTAACAGGCTCGGACGCCTTGCCCAAGAGATGTAAAATCCCAAGCTTTGCTTTTTGGTTATTTTGTAGGATATTTTGTTTCGCAAGCGCAAAAAGTATCCGTCTTTTTCTCCATCGATGCTTCTCCTGTTGTAGCTTCCGCTAAATCGTACCGACATTTTTTTCTTTAACATTTTTTTTCCGATTCCGGCGCTTAACCCAACACCGCTGCTTTCATTGGTTGGCGAATTCAATTGATACGAATTAATTCCCAAAGTATAAGACATTTGGGTTGGCTTGTGTCGAAGGGAATAAGACAGGTTGATATTTTTATTTTTGGTCTCTCCAATTGGTAGAAAATAATCTTCATTTACATCTTTAAAGGATGTGATGCCAAAGGATGCATTGACGGACTGGCTCAAAGTCTTGTTTCTCCAATTGTATCCAAGGTTAAAATTGGCGGAGCTGTTGACCAAAGCCAATCTCAAAGAGTCTTCTATTTCAATATAGCCGGCTCTTTGGTCGGTCTGAATATTGTTCAAGTTGATATTAAAAGTAAAGCCACTGCGGCCGGCATAACTCACATTGGCACTCCCTACTTTTCGGACGCTACTGGCTCGCCGGACAAGAGAAAGATTATTTTGCTGAAGGCCGCCTTTTAGACGCAATCTCAATTGTTTGTTAAAAAGCTTCGTAGAAAAATGAGCCGTATAACTCTCAAAATCCGTCACCATATAATACACGCCCAAAGACTTAAAATAAGGGTCAATTCGTTGATAACCAACACCTAACGTAAATAATTTGGTATTCAAATCAAGCCCCACATTGCCCGCTAGTCCCCACCGTGTGGACAAGTTGGCTTTGATCAAACCGTCCAATCTATCATAGATTTTGGGCACTTCAATAGAGTCCGGAATCACAATATCCGTCCGTGCATCC
>JALVCY010000689.1 GCA_027009605.1 Saprospiraceae bacterium | reverse complement strand
AGAGCCGAAGGCGAACGTCTCAACTCTTCAATTAGAAATAAAATTTCCGGTAACTTCCCAGTGAGCAGCTTTTTTAAAATCCCGGAGTCGGACAAATTCCTGTTCACCCTGCCAATCACGCTTAGAGACAAGAGGATTGGTGTAAAACTGATTTAGGATTGGGGCATGGGCGGTATGGATAAAAACGATTTGGTCGCTAGGCAGATACCCGGTGATGCCGTCCGAAGTTTTGACTAAAAAGAAGATTCTGGCTACTTTTTTATTTTTGATGTAGGAGATGGTTTCCAGGTGTTCGAGGACTTGGAGTCTTTCCTTTTTTTGGAGTAATTTTACGGAAGTGCTGCGTAAGCTTGGCTTTTCTCGCAAGAAGATTGCTTCTTTTTTGATGTGTGCCCGAAGCGGAAGTGAAGAAGGTGCGTAAAAGTGATTGAATTGGCTGCTGACCTTATCCCAAGTGTAGGATTCTGTAACCCAAGACATACATTTTTGGAAGGTAACCGGTTGATTCTGAATGCCTACGCCAAAATGAGTGGAGGCACAATCCCCATAATCAGGATATTCGATACGAATGCCATCCGGAGTGATGTCCACAAATTTGAATCGAGCCGGCGAAGTCAAAGGCGAATCAAAATAAAGGTTGAGCCGTTGTTCAAAAATCATTTTAAATGCACCGTCCACGAGTTGGTAGATTTCCAATTTTCTGACTTCTTCGTCCATCTCTTTTCCCGAAAGGGAGCGATAAAGAATAATCTCCTGATAGCCGTCCTTGGTCAAATCAGCAAAATAGATGCCTTTGCAAATATTCGTGCCCCGCTCGCTTTGTGTCCCTACGGGCAGGTGCTTAGTTTCGCCGTTAGGGTTGACAAAAACAATATAATTTTCGTGGTATTGGTTAGAGGCGGAGAAGTGACTGCTCAAATCATCTTTTCCGTAGGTTTTGCCCCAGAAAAACACAGATTCTTCAAAATTAGGTCCTATCGTATAAGGCCCCCCCGACATTTGATCCGTTTGGGTAAGCTGGTTGGGGGCCAAGTCCAAAATAGCGATTTCATCCCCCATCGTCCACCCGGTATGGTTTAGAGTATCGGCAACTAAATACCAAAAAAACTGCTGAGTTTGGGTTTTATCTTCGTGAAGTACTTTTGATTTTTGGAGCACTTCAACCAGCTGGCCCGGAGTCAAATGACCCACGGTCGCTGCCGAAAAACTACTATCCGCAAAAATAGATATTGGCGAAAGCACTAAAGCCTGTTGCGTTTGGCCATTCGCTTGCGCAAAAGTCAATATCCACAAAATGCTCCAAAATATAGTCTTTCCACTCATACGAAAATATCCACTGACCCAATGTTTATCCCTTGCAGAATAGCCCACAAATCAATCCGGTCTAATCATAACAACGAATATCGTACCTAAATGCTCCATTTTGGCGGCATAAAATGATAAGATTAACATATTTGGCTTTTTTTGAAATTGTTTCGGGCGCAGTCGGAGTTTGTCCCCATTAGACACTTTTCGATAATTTGTA
>JALVCY010000688.1 GCA_027009605.1 Saprospiraceae bacterium | reverse complement strand
GCCGTCCGGGCTTAGCTTCATGATAAAGCTCCAAATCGTCCATCCGGCCGGCGTTAACTTTTTAAATTCACCACCCGAGATAATACTCCCACTTGAGAGAATAGCCATCCCTTCTGCCTTACCACCATCATAACTTGTATAATCTCCCACCCACGTACTGTCATATCGAGCCCAAAGCCGGTCGCCTTCCGGAGTAAAGGCGCCATGATAGATATAATACCATAGACCACCACTAACAATATAATTACTGTCTTTGGACATAGTTAGATTAATTATATTGGCATCATTATACAAATGCCCTTCTACCGTATCTATTAGCCGACGCCATTCTTCATTAAAATTACTATCTAACTTCACTACCATTGGCTTAAATGCCACATTACCCGCAGCAAACCGAATTAATTCGGAACTACCATAGAGAAAGCCTCCATCAGGACACGCCATCAACGATTCAGCTGTTTCATCAGTCACAATATCGCCATCCCAATTCCAATCCCACTTTACATTACCCAATGTATCAATTGCCAACATCCTTGGATAAGAAAACTGATATCCTTGTTCTCCAGGGGGCAAATCATCTCTGGTCTTTCCAAACAACACAATAGTATTAGCATCCAAACGCAACATTTCCGAGCCAAAATCCCGGGTATGCGCCAAGAAATAAGACTTCTTCCAGAGTAGATTGCCTTGGGCATCTGTTCGTATGACAAACCAATTTCGATCATTTACCAATGGAAGTTGCTGATTACCAAATAGAAAATACCCACTTTCATCCCATAAAAGGCTAAAATTCCGAAAGCCTTCAAACTCAGGGTAGGAATAGAATTTAATAAAATCTAACTCCAGTTCATGGTTTACTTGAATCACATAGGTTTCTTGAAAAATCCCTGAAGAATCGGGTTTTAGCCTAGTTACTGTCCCATGCATGGCATAGCCACCGGCTGCCTTTACTAGTTTGCCGGATTTATCGGATTTCAAATCAACGGTAGTATCCCTTACTGTATTATATGCAATAACATTCCCAAAGGTATCCATTTTTGTAAAAAAAATACCAAAAGAATTACTTGTATCCAGAAAGACACCATAAAGAACAATGGTGTCTTCATCAATCAACACATCATAAATTTTCATGCCCAAAATGGTAGAATCTTCAACGGAAACTTCTTTTAAAAAACCAATTTGTCCATAAATATTAATACTAATAAAAAAAAATAGTAAAAAAACAACCTTTCTCATAAGCATCATTTTAAAAGCACTCCTTCGGTCTGGCCAAAGGAGTGCAAATTCACATTTCAAATTTTATTTACTAAGAATGATTTGACCACCATCCAACTCTTGGCCATTAGAAATCAAGTGATAATAGATGATTCCATCCTGAAAGTTCTCCAAAGAAATTTCGATTATTTCAAACATATTTCAAGTTTTAGTTTATTCTAAAAAAATAGGATTTTGGAGTTTGTTCTTGGCTCCACAAAATTTTATTTGGTTTCTTTATGACAACCCTTCCACAGGTTTCCCTTTTGTAAAA
>JALVCY010000687.1 GCA_027009605.1 Saprospiraceae bacterium | reverse complement strand
CAAATGGGAGTTCGACTTGGATCTTAGCCGCGACAAATTAATCCAACCATCAGACCGGATATTTGCTATCAATGCAAACGGCACGGCGGCAAGATTCGACCAAGGAGATGGCAGTGGTTCCACCATAGGGGCACAAAAAATTGATGAGATTTTACAGTCCGTTACTCTTAGCGGCACTTTGAATGACAACACTTTCCAAAATACCCATTACTCGAACAGCGATGATGATTTTATTGTTGAAGCGGCGATCAGTTGGAAAAATCTATATGGCTCAACGACACCACCTGTGCCTTCCGATGGCGATGCCATCGGCATCAATATCACAAATATAGAAGATGATACCGGCGGTGCCCTAGATCCTGCTTATTACAAGGAATGGAAGCGGGTATATGATGAAATCACCCCACTGGCGGGAGAAGAAAGCAGACCCGAATTTTGGGCTGAATTCGCATTCTCCGGTTCTTCTGATAAGACGGCTCCTGCCGCAATCAGGGACCTATCTATTACTAATATTCACGGGAGAAGCGCATGGATAAACTTTATTGCTAGTGGCGATAATGCTCTGCAAGGTTATGCACATCACTATGAAATCCGCTATTCCAATCAGCCTATTACGAATGAAACCTGGGCTTTAGCTAGATCCTATCCAGTCAACCAACGCCCCAAGAAAGCAGGTCTTGCAGAAAAAATCCAAATCATTGGCCTTGCTCCTTCCAGTCATTATTACCTAGGCATTAAAGCGATAGATGAGAAAGGCAATGCTTCGGCGCTGGTTACAGCTCAATTCACCACCCTGCCTCAAGACCCTAATGACAAAGGTTTTATAACGCTCTGTCCGGGAAAACGCTATTTTTGCTTTGAAAACAAAGAGGCGTTTGTTGTCATTGGTGACAATCAAGGCATTCCCTGGCCTAAAATCAGGACATTCTACAATGGCTCCATGTGGGATCAGATGCTAGGTAGATTCAGAAATTTCTATTCTGAAGAAGGCATCCAAACGGGGCAAAACTATTTGCAAACTTTAGCTGATAACGGCGTCAATACAATTCGGCTAATTGCAGAATCTTATGATCTCGACTATCCCGTGCGCCTTTTTACCGATGTGTCTCAAGGGCCTGATCACATCAAATTCAACCAAGATACTTTGAATTTCATCCGGACTTTGGCCGATGAAGCCGAAAAAGTCGGTATCAATTTGATTTTGACTCCTTTTGATACTTTCCATTACCAAGTCAAGTGGAATAAAGTGCCTTTTAGTACCACAATGGGCGGCCCCATGGAGTCTCCAGACGACTTATTTCTGCCCGAAAACCGGGTGTATCTAAAAAGGATTTTGAAAAAATTATGCGAAACAATTTGTGATAAAAAAAATATTTTGGCGATTGAATTAATCAATGAATTTGATAGCGATGACCCAAAGTTCGGATGGAATCGCGCTGCATTCGATATACGAGAAAATACCCTCAACGAACTGGCAACTTATTATCGTTCTATAGATCCCAATCACCTAATTTATGTTTCTTCCGTGCGTTGG
>JALVCY010000686.1 GCA_027009605.1 Saprospiraceae bacterium | reverse complement strand
TGATTGATAAATTTAATTTATTCCTATCCCAAAACGAGCTTGTCTGAAATCCACTGTTATATGTTTCAACTGCTTTTTTTGCTTTTTTGTTAAAACTTTGACTGATTGGAATAGAGACAACAATTAGCCCTGCCCCAATACCCGCTATTGTCCAGTTAGGCTTTCCACCACCTATAGCTGTACCAAGAGGCCAGCCGACCATCGCGCCACCTATAGTGCTGACAACTGTGGCCAGGGTATAGGTTGATTTTGCAGATTTAATTTGTTGGTAGGCTTGTTCATTTGATTCCATCGTGCGAACAAGTTCATTCATATTCAGCCTTTGATTTCCTTGATAAAATTGATAGCCCCCAAAAACCTTTTTCATCGAGATAGAATCCGAAACTGTTTGTCCAAATGTAAAAGACATGCTTAAATATAATAAAGCTGAAATAATGGCTATTTTTTTCATATTGAAAGTTTTTGTTATTAATCAAAAAGGTTTATTCAAAGCATCTAGCAATGCCGGACAAACTCTCTCATATCAGCACAAATGTAAAGAGAAACCTGTAATTTCTCTAATTTTTTTTCATGTTTTTGTTTAAAGCACACTCTTTTCGCAGGCTTTCGAAACGATTGCAGGGATAACCGATTACACCATATTGTGGTCGTTTTCTTATAACAGCTCAATTTGATAATCTAATAATTGTTTTTTGTGTTTAAAATATTCTTTCGTCAACGTTTTTAAGTAATAATCCAAAACTTTGAAAAGCATTTCCAAGTTTTTATCTAAATACATTTCATGACCAAAATATTCCCAATCTTTTGAAAGGTACAATTCAAATAAATCTTTAATGTTTTTCGTAAGATTAACATTGTTTTTAAAGAAGCCTTTTATGTTATTTTTTAACTCTGCTTCAAGTACTTTATTACTGCTAAAATTCCTTTTTATTTCTTCAATCCCAGCTGAGAACTGAATAAATTGTAAGCTTTTTAATAGTTCGTTATAAACATCAATTCTCTCTTCAAATCCGCTATCATAGTCAAAATAATTCTTGTATAAACCAACTAGCTTTGCTCCGTTTTTTCCACTTTCTTTTTGCTTGAAATAAGAAAAAATATTTAAATCATTTTCTTTGATTTTTTGATTTATCTGTTCTAATTCGATTTTTAATTTTTCTTGAAGTTTTTTACTTGCTTTTCTTTTATACTTGACACCATCATAGTCAAATGTTTTTACTTTTGTTTCTTTTTTTGAAATTAAGGTCAAGGAATCAATATCATTTTGTAGAGCAATGCTTGTGTAAACTAAATCTACTTTTTCATCCGAAAATAAATTTTGAACAGTTAGACTTTCATTAATATTATTAGGCCTTGTTATATCTATTTTTACGGGATTTTTATCATTGTAATATCCATTGTAAATCTTTGATAAAGAATTGTTTGAATACTCTATTTCAAATTCATTCACAAAATCATTAAATGAAAGGGCTTTTGGTTTCTCTTGTGTTTCGACACTGCTAAACAGCTTTTGCGTAATCATTTCCTGAGTAGCATCTATATTGGCAAATAGTTCGTTGGCAGGTTCAATTCCTCTTTGTTCAGTTAGCAGATTTGTTCTTTCTAAATGTTCAATTCTATCTTTGGTACTTGGGTGTGAAGCCCATTGATCTTTAACATTTAGTTTTGATTTATTGTATTTATTCAAATCATGTATAGAAACCAATGGAAAACCATTAATGATTTCTAATTCGTCGTCCTTTGCGAGAAAGTTCATTACAAATGATTGCTCCCTGTATATGTTTTTGCTAACAATACTGTTTTCAATTTTTTCACTATAAAATGATAATACAGAATTAAAAGCATGGTCAGCTAACTGTAATCTAAGTAAAGAGTTTTTTAATGGCTTGTATCCAGTTACATTTGCAGCTATTTCATCTGCATGAAACTCCATTTCTCTTGAAAGAGCTAAGTAGTTTATGTTTATGATTTCGTAAACCTTCCGTAAAATCCATTGTATCCCTTGGATTACTTTCATAGCTAAGAGCACAAAGATCTCTATATAACTACTTGTACTTGCCCATTTGTGGGATAGATTCTCAAATGATTCATTATCAAATAACATATTAAAAATGACTTGATTTACATTATAGACAAAACTACCTGCTTTCATTGATTTTTGAGAAAAATGTCCAAACTCATGTGATAGAATTGCTTTAAGCTCGTCTTTTGAGACAGTATTTACCAACCCAAGTCCAATTTGAAGATTTTTTTTGATTGGAAAAAACATACTCCAAAAATTCGAATCGTAAAAAACAGAAGCATTTACATCCGCAGAAAGGAATACCTTTTTGGGAAAATCGGTGTCAATTTTATAAGTCAATTCATCTAACATTTTGAAAAGCTCAGGTTCATCTTTTCTATATACTTCTGTCAGATGTGAATAGTCAATCTTATGTGATTTAAAAATAAACTTAATTAAGAAAATTAAGATTAAAAAACCAAAACTCGCAAGCCCGGCACCTAAAGCTATGGTAATAAATCTTGGAAAAGAAATAATCAACATTATTCCAGCATAAACACTAAGAGCTGTTAAAGCAATTGCCAACAAGAAAAGGATAAGATAAACAACTACAAAAAGAAATATAGAAAATTTCGTCTTAACTACTTGAGATTTAAAATCATCAGAGATTCTTACTTCGTTTATTTTCATTTATTTATATGATTTTTAGTTTTTCTTTTTACTCGCACAACGTTAAGTATATGAAAAGTAGCAATCAAATAGGAACTATGCCTTCATATATACGACGTAGTGTCTTTGTTTTTCATTCAGCTCCAAATACCTTTCCATTTAGAGTATGAGTACAGCAATCACAAAATGGAGTCAAGTTTTTTGCCTGTAGTTCGGGATTTACTAATCGCAACTTCTCATTATCATCCACATACATACCTGAGAAATACGTTGACTCACCGGTTCGCACATATTCCTTTTCATCTTCTTCTTTCATGGCCACCAACCAGTAAATAGGTTCTGTTTTGTCAAGGCGGGAGCTAGCTTCTCTATATATTTCATTCCAATCTTCTCCAACTTTTGATAAGAGAAATCTAAACAAAGGGGTATAATCATATCCTCTCTCCTTTTTTCCGTGCATCGAACCTTTTACTTGTTCTACAGAATCTCGTTTCCGGTTTCTTGAATATTTAAAATCACCACCAAAATTATGCCGTACACTTCTCGCTCTTGTATTCACTTTTCGATATAGTGGCTTTTTATCTTTATACATTTACTTAGTCTTAATGAAACAGGTCTTTCTCATATCAATCCAAAAGTACATAGAAACCTTCATTTATTCAAATTTTAAGGGCATTATTTTGCCCAAAGCAAGCTCACGATACGATTATAGGAAAAATTTGGGGCAGCGATGTAATCAGTAGCCCAAGATGCCCTGAGCGATATGCCCTTTAGTCAATCAATAAAATACCCTGATAATCAACAAGTTATAAAAACCAACTAAGTAAACTGACCGCATTACTTTCAACTGCCTGATGTGCAAATTCGCTTCGCTCATTAGCTATAACTTGGAACTTATCCCGACAGTTGGTCGGACAAAGGCCATTAAGCGGCTTGCGTTATGGCCATTTCTTGAAATCGCTAAACATAATCACAGCGGCCAAGAATTGAACCATGGTACAAAATTTTGTTTGGTTACGATACATGAACTTTCCAAAAGTTTTAAACTTTTGGAAAGTTTGATGAAGAAACAGAATAAAATTTTGTGGACTCAAGAGCCAACCACCACGCTCAACTTTTAGGAGTAAACTCAACAATTGCCCCCCCCCAATCCAAACCTACTCACCCCCCATCAACATCCGGTCAATCGCCTTACAAGCCCGGAATCCATCCGCAATCGCACTAATCGCATCCGCCGTCCGGTTTGCAGAATCACCGCCTGCATAGATTTTAGGATCGCCGGTGCGCTGATTTTCATCGACTATAAAACGGCCTCGTTCTACTTTGATGCGTTCCAGGAATTCATCTTCCAGGAAGGAATAATCGCCTTGTTGGCCGATAGCCGCCATTACGGAAGTTACTTCTAAAATAGTGTTGCTGCCTTCAATGGCCACCGGTCTTGGGCGACCGCCTTTATCATCGGGAACCATTTCTGCTTTCAGGTATTCGATGGCTTTTACTTTTCCATTTTCGTCTTTATGGATTTTGATAGGGATGGCTTGTGGCTCAATTTTGATGCCTTCATCTTCTGCTCCTTCAATTTCTTCCCGGTCTGCCGGCATATCTTTCACTCGACGACGGTAGAGCATGGTGACTTCTGCACCCATCCTTGCGGAAACACGAGCCGCATCAATGGCCACATTACCACCACCAATAATGGCTACTTTATTTCCTATTTCTACATCTTCATCCGAGTTGATTATATGCAAATAATTCACCGCTTGCATGGAGCCGATAGCATCTTCTCCGTCAATACCCAAAGTCCAAGCTTTGGGGAAACCAACGCCCATGAATACAGCATCACTTTGGTCATAAATTTCTTTGAAAGTAATGTCCTTTCCGACTTTAGTATTAAAATTAATTTGGACACCGATGCTCTGAATATATTGAATTTGCTTGTCAATAGATTCGATTGGGAAACGATATTTTGGAATCCCGTACATGGTCATTCCACCCGCTTTTGGATTCGCTTCATAGATGGTTACACTGTAGCCTTTGAGCGCCAAATAATAAGCAGCCGTCAAGCCCGAAGGCCCTGCACCTATCACCGAAACTTTGTAACCGTTAGGCACTTTTATTTCGGGATCAACAATTTCTCTAGTCATCTGAGCATTGATGGCGGTCTCTGTCGCGTAGCGTTTTAGCCAGCGAATGGCTACCGGTTCGCCCCGTGTTCCTATCGCACATACATCTTCACAACGTCTGGTACAAACCTTCCCACACATTTCCGGAAGGGGATTATTATCATATATAATTCGCAGAGCGTCAGCGTCTTTGGCCGCAGCAATCGCATTAATGTACTCAGGAATGTGCATGTGATCCGGGCAGGCTTCCGTACACAATCCACAAGAAATACATCGAGCAGCTTCTTCTTGAGCTTGTTGCTTGCTGTAGCCGAGTACGACTTCCGCAAAACTTTTCACACGCTCCTTGCCTTCTAATTCTGCCATCGGGATTCGGGTAAAATCATTGAGCGATTCTTCTATGGAAGAAGTATAACTCAACTTTTCCTTTCCTTCCGGATTCGCTATTCCGGCCAACCATAAAAAGTTATCCGGATTGTCATCGACATGCAAAAAATCTTTGGTCATGGCCAACGAACCCGTCGGACATACATCCACACACAGCGCACAATAACAGCAGCGTCCATAATCAATTCGCGGACGCAAACCGGAATCCCCTTTTTCTCCATCCACATCCGGCACGTCCACCATATCAATCGCTTCATTCATGCATATAGTCGAGCAGTTTCCACAACCGATACAAACATCAATTTCATTATAATGAAAGCCCCGATATCTATCCGATGCTTCTACCGGTATTTCCGGATATTGAAGCGTATGTGGCAACTTCGCAAACTGCTTCAGTGCAGTCAGTGGTCGAAGTGTTCCTTTTAGTTTAAAAAAGCTCATGTCTCCTGTTTTTTACTTAAGTTCCGATATTTCGGTTACTTGGTTGGTCAAGGGTAAAAGGTTAAGGGTCAAGGGTTTACAAAAGTTTTGGTTCATCTCTCCGAAAAAAGCCAATCCAATTAAAAACCAACAAAGCTCAAAATGATTGGATATTAAAAATGGCAAAAACTAAAAATCTACGCAATTTTATGCCTGCCATAACTTGAGCCTTTCCCCTACATCATCTCTCAATCTCCGGTGCGCAAGTCCCCAAACTATTCATAATAGGAGAGACATCCGAAATATTCTGTCCCACCAATACATCTTCTAACAGAGTCATCGCATGTACATACGCCGCTCCGCGCAAATGTACTCTACGGGGTTTGTTCGACCCATCGCTGACCACATAAAATCCAACTTCTCCACGTACAGATTCCGTTCTGGCAAAAGCATCACCGGCCGGAATTTTCCATTTTTGGGGATTGGGTACCTTATTATAGACTTCGCCTTTGGGCATTTTTTCTATGACTTGGCGAATGATTCGGATGGACTGACGCATCTCTTCCCGACGCACCAAAGCACGCCCCCAAATATCGCTGGATGTTTGCGTAGGTATTTTAAATTCTAATTGGTCATACACTTCATAAGGATCATCAATTCGAATATCACTCCGAATGCCTGCTCCACGCAATACCGGGCCGACCACGCCGCGCTCAATAATATTTTTTGGGGAGACATAGCCTATGCCTTGTGTCCGTTTCTGAAAAATACTATTTTCAAACATCAAGTTATCATACTCCTTGAGCCGCCCATCAAAATAATCCATCGTCCGAAGTACTTTTTCTGCAAAGCCTTTCGGAAAATCACGACGCACGCCACCCGGCCAGATGTACATGTGGTAAATTCGCGCACCGGTCAACTCTTCAAACAAATCCAAAATA
>JALVCY010000685.1 GCA_027009605.1 Saprospiraceae bacterium | reverse complement strand
AACTCTAGCCCAACTGTTTAAGGGTCAAGGCTTTGTGAACTTTATCTCCTCCGTTTATTTACAAAATATTGTCAAAGCAGCCAATCAAAGATTCAAAAATTTGACCAAGCATGAACTGGCTTTAGAACTTGCTGAAGACAATAGTTTTAGAATCCGGGATCGACTCAATGGGGGAAAAATCCGCCATATCAAAACCTTGTCCGGCGGCCAAACTTTTCAAGCAGCCCTGTGCCTAGCGTTGGCTTTGGCCGACAATATTCATGAACTAACCAAATCCGAACGGAATTTCTTCTTCTTGGACGAAGGCTTCGGTTCTCAAGATAATGAAGCCATCGCCGATGTGTTCAAAACCTTAAAAGCGCTTCGGAAGGAGAATCGGACGGTCGGGGTCATTTCCCATGTCGATAGTTTGCAGCAAGAAATTGAAGTCCATTTGATGGTGACGAAGGATGACCAAAAGGGCAGTATTATTCACCAAAGTTGGCGGTAGGGGCGAATTGTGTCACCCACTCATTCACCCCGGCAGTTCATTGGAGTTTCAAACGGTCAAGGATTTTTGTTGCAGGCAAAATCAATTTGCCCGGGCATTAGTCTAAAATATCGCCCCGCCGGCTAAAAATACCTTTCCAGTCCACCGCTTTTTCTAAATCATAACCGGTCAAGCGATTGTGATAGTAGTACAGCAGGGCAAAATCACGGCTATAAATGTTCCCCTTGCTATTAACGGCTAAAGGCTTGTGAATGTGGAATTTACCCACTTTGACTACACCGTCATAGATGACTTCAAGTGGTTGTTTTTGGACGCCTTCCGATAGGATGATATCATTGTTTGCGGCCATTTCTTCCAATTTGACTTGGAGTTCGGAGACCACATCTGCCACTAGGTCAATGGGGAAATTAATATCTTCGGTAGGCAGTCGAAGGACTTCAAATTTGTCTAAGGCGGGATGTTTTTTCTTTAATATTTTATAAACAGCATAAGCCGCTAGGTGGCTGGTCAAAACGATATTTTCCTTATGAAAGCGGCGAATAATTCTTTGCGCAAGCTGCTTGGTATAGACCGTTTCTCTTTGTTTGTCGGTGGTGATTTGGTCATCCTTGACGAAGTAATCGCGGATGTTAACTTCCTTGCCAAACCGGTCATAACTGACTGCGTTTTCATCCACAAAATTGCCCATAGCATCCATGGGACGACCAATGTTGACGATGATTTCGGAAGGATCTGAGAAGAATTCCCAAAGGAATTTGATGATTCTCTTTTTCTTTTTTGATTCGTCTTTTTTGGACGGAAGCAAGAATTTTTCTTGGCCTGTTTTTTTGAGATATTGATAAATCAAGTGTCTGGCTTCCAGTACAAAATGATAACTCATGATGACCGGGACAATGATAATCTTTCGGTCGGAGCCTTGTTTGAGTAGTTCCCGTTGGGCATCGATAATAGAGCCAAGCAGGCCAAGCTTGAGTTGATCTTCTATAGCACCTGAACGGGAGCGTGTGCCCCCCGGAAAGAAGATATTATTGACACCTTTCTGATT